>JBIKHR010000069.1:0-10500 GCA_044362035.1 Polaromonas sp.
CTGACTGGCCCGCCTTTTGAAGCCAAACGCTGAGCCCGTCAGCGACCGGAGCCTCAGGCCCCCACTGGCAGCCAACAAAAAAGCCGACGTCAAGTCGGCTTTTTTGCGGCGGCCTGAACAGGCTGCAGGGCTAAATTCAGGCGAAATTGGCTTCGGCAAATTGCCAGTTGACCAGGTTCGACAGGAAAGTTTCGACAAACTTGGGGCGCTGGTTACGGTAGTCGATGTAGTAAGCGTGCTCCCAGACGTCCACGGTCAGAAGAGCTTTGTCTGCGCCGGTCAGGGGGGTGCCGGCCGGGCCGGTGTTGACGATGTCAACCGAGCCGTCGGGCTTTTTCACCAGCCAGGTCCAGCCGGAACCGAAGTTGCCCACGGCCGACTTGACGAAAGCTTCTTTGAAAGCAGCGTAAGAGCCGAACTTGGCGTTGATGGCCTGGGCGAGTGCACCTGAGGGCTCGCCGCCGCCGGCTGGCTTCATGCAGCTCCAGAAGAAGGTGTGGTTCCAGACCTGGGCTGCATTGTTGTAAATGCCGCCGCTGGATTTCTTGATGATCTCTTCCAGGCCCATGGACTCAAACTCGGTGCCCTTTTGCAGGTTGTTGAGGTTGACCACATAAGCGTTGTGATGCTTGGCGTGATGGTACTCAAAGGTCTCTTGGCTGTAGTAAGGCGCCAGGGCGGTGTTGGCGTAAGGCAGGGCTGGGAGGGTGTGTTCCATGGTGTTTTTCCTGTTAGGTCAATAAACGGTAAGACTGACAATTGTAAAAACTAAATCAGGGGGCGCTGGGAAACGGTCAAATTGAGCTCACCGTCAGCAAGGGTAGCGCGCAGTTGCTGTCCAACACGGGCCTGCGTGACACTGGTGACGGCGTGACCGTTATCGTCGGCCAGCCAAGCATAGCCGCGCTGAAGAATCCATTTCGGGTCCATCGATTCCAGCCGGGTCTGCGCCCTCTCAAGACGCTGACTGTCTTGGCTGAGGGACGCGGCCACTGCTCGGGGCAAGGCATACGCCAGCGCGTCCAGCCGGGCCTGCTGGCCCTGTAAGGCCAGCCGGGTGGCATGCGCCAGCCGCTGGCCTTGCCAGACCAGCTGCGCCTGCTGGCGCGCAACCAGGTGCGAAGGCTGACCGACCCGCGCGGCAACCCGGTCCAGCCGCTGGTTATGGGTCTCCATCTGGCGGTCCACGGCGGTTTGCAGCCGCGCCAGCAAAAGCTCGAGCGTGCGCAGCCACACCTGCCGGGGTTGCGCGCACAACTCGGCTGCCGCAGTCGGCGTGGGCGCGCGTACATCTGCACAAAAATCAGCGATGGTGAAGTCGGTCTCGTGACCGACACCGGCGACCACCGGAATCGGTGAGGCCACGATGGCCCTGGCCAGGCGCTCGTCATTGAAAGCCCACAGGTCTTCCATGGCGCCACCGCCACGCACCAGCAACAACACATCGACTTCAGCCCGCTGAACGGCCTTGTTCAGCGCTGCCAACAATTCAGCCGGTGCCTGAACGCCCTGTACGCTGGCCGGGTAGATGACCACCTGCACATGCGGCGCGCGGCGGGTCAGCGTGGTCACCACATCGTGCAGCGCCGCAGCGCCCAGCGAGGTGATGATGCCCACGGCGCGCGGCAGCAAGGGCACATCGCGTTTGCGGGCGGCGTCGAACAGGCCTTCGGCTTCCAGCTTGGCTTTGAGGCGGGTGAACTGTTCAAACCAGTTGCCCTGCCCGGCTTCGCGCATGGATTCAATCACCAGCTGCAATTCACCACGCGGCTCGTAAACGCCCAGCCGGCCACGCACTTCAACCAATTGCCCGTCGCGCGGCGAAAAATCGAGCAGCGAAGCCGCGCGCCTGAACATGGCGCAGCGGACCTGGCCCTGTTCATCCTTGAGGTTGAAGTAGCAGTGGCCGCTGGCGGCCCGGGTGAAACCTGCGATCTCGCCCTTGACCGCGACCGGGTTGAAGCGCGCCTCCAGGCTGTCGGCAATCGCCCGCAACAGGGAGCCGACAGGCCAAACCTGCACGCCGGGCGCGGCATTATTCAACTGTGGGGCCATGGGTTTGCCGCGTTATGCCTGTGATTAAAAATTGATCGATCTGTTGCAAGCACGGCCTGGTGCGGCCCGCCGGCCAGCCACGGACCACTTGCCCACAAAGTTATCCACAATTTCTGTGGGTTAAGCGCCAGCCCGGGGTCGGCGCAGGGGGCTTGCGCGGCCAGGCTCTAAGCCATAATTCACACCACTTAAGTTTCCGGGAGTCAGCCTTTTGTTCTCGATCATACAAGCCGCAGGCTGGCCCATCTGGCCCCTGCTGGCCTGCTCGGTACTGGCTTTGGCCGTGGTGATCGAGCGCTTCATGAGCCTTCGGCAGCACCTCGTCGCGCCGCCCAAACTCGCCGACGAAGCCATTCTGGTCTCGCGTTACGCCGTGCCATCCGCCGACATCGTGCTGCAGCTTGAACAAAATTCACTGCTCGGCCGGGTGCTGGCCAGCGGCCTTCGGGCGCTGAACAAAAACCCAAGACTGAGCGAAGACGATCTGCGTTCGGCGCTGGAAGGCACGGGTCGAGAAGCCGCGCATGCACTCGAGCGCTACATGGCCGCGCTGGCCACCATCGCCTCGGCCGCGCCGCTGCTGGGGCTGCTGGGCACGGTGATCGGCATGATTGAGATTTTCGGCTCGCAGGGCACCGGTATGACGGGCGCCGACAACCCGGCGCAACTGGCCCAGGGTATTTCAATTGCGCTGTACAACACGGCTTTCGGTCTGATCGTGGCCATTCCCTCGCTGATCTTCTGGCGCTACTTTCGCGGCCGGGTCGACGCCTATGTGCTGCAAATGGAACTGGCCGCCGAGCGTTTTGCCAGACACCTCAACACCTTGCGCAAGCCAGGCCCCAGCAGCACGCCATGAAATTCCGTCAGCGCTCGCGCGATGAGCCCGAGATCAACCTCATCCCCTTCATAGACGTGTTGCTGGTGGTGCTGATTTTCCTGATGCTGTCCACCACTTACAGCAAGTTCACGCAATTGCAGGTTCAACTGCCCGTGGCCAACACCGAAGCTGCGCGCAATCACCCGCGGGAAGTGATCGTGGCCGTCAGCAGCGACGGGCGTTATGCGGTCAACAAGGCTGTGCTCAACGGGCGCGGCCTTGAAGCGCTGGCGGCAGCCCTGAAAGCCGCCAGTCCGGCAGGCCCGGACACCGTGCTGATCATCAGCGCCGATGCCGCCGCCAGCCACCAGTCGGTGGTGCTGGTGATGGAAGCCGCCCGGCGCACCGGCCTCTCGCAGATCACCTTTGCCACGCAAAGCGCGCCGGCGGCCGGCAAGCGCTGAACGCAGGCCGCATTGAAGCTCCGCCTTGAAAGCACAACTGACACACGCCCTCCAGCAGGCCTGGCTGCGCCGCGGACCGCTGGCCTGTCTGCTGTGGCCTCTGTCGCTGCTTTATGGCCTGACCATTGCCTTGCGCCGCGGCCTGTACAGGGGCGGGTGGCTGGCATCCGACAGCGCGCCGGTGCCTGTGCTGGTGGTCGGCAACCTGGTGGCCGGCGGTGCCGGCAAAACGCCGCTGGTGATGGCGCTGGTGCGGTACCTGCAGGCCAGCGGGCGGCGGCCCGGCGTGGTCTCGCGCGGTTATGGCCGCCATAGCGAGCGCTGCCTGGAGGTCTTGCCGAACATGCCCGTCAGCCTGTGCGGCGATGAGCCACTGCTGATCCGGCAAAGCACCGGCGCGCCCGTCTTTGTGGCCCGACGCCGCATCGATGCGCTGCGCGCTTTGCTGGCCGAACACCCACAGACAGACCTGGTCATTTGCGACGATGGCTTGCAGCATTACGCCCTGCGGCGTGACTTGAATATTGCTGTGTTTGACGACCGCGGCATCGGCAATGGCTGGCTGCTGCCGGCAGGCCCGCTGCGCGAAAGCTGGCCACAACCGCCCCAACAGACGCAAGGCCCCGCGCTTCAATCTCGCCCCCTGTCCGTTGCACCGGTGGACCTGCTGCTGCACACCGGCGGGCAGCCCGCATTTGCCGGCTTTCAGTCCAGCCGGGCACTGGCCGACGAAGCTCTGGCCGCCGATGGCACCCGGGTGCCGCTGGCGTCCTTGCGGGGCGAGCCGCTGATGGCGGTGGCGGCCATCGCCAACCCCACGGCTTTCTTTGCCATGTTGCGCCAGCATGACCTGACGCTGACCACCACCATGGCGCTGCCCGATCACGACAGCTTTGAGGGCGAGCCCTTATGGGACCAGCGTCAGCGCCTGCTGTGCACTGAAAAAGACGCCGTCAAACTGTTCGCGCGTTATCCGGACGCAGGCTTGCGGCTGCTGGCGGTGCCGCTGGTGTTCTCGCCGGAACCCGGCTTTTTGCAGGCCCTGGACGAAGCGCTCGCCCCCCTGCTTTCTCCTTTACCATCAACGCATGGACACCAAACTTCTTGAACTGCTGGTCTGCCCTGTGACCAAGGGCCCGCTTGAGTACAACCGTGAAAAGCAGGAACTGATTTCCCGCAGCGCGCGCCTGGCCTACCCGGTGCGCGATGGCATGCCCGTCATGCTCGAAAACGAAGCCCGCACGCTGACTGACGAAGAGCTTGGCCTCTAGGCATGCAGTTCACCGTTCTCATACCGGCCCGACTGGCTTCAACGCGCCTGCCCAACAAGCCGCTGGCCGACATCCACAAAGTTCCAATGGTCGTTCGCGTAGCGCAACGCGCTGCCCAAAGCAGCGCCGGCCAAGTGGTGGTGGCGGCTGACAGCCCGGTCATCGTGCAAGCCTGCCAGGACCATGGCGTGCGCGCCGTGCTCACACGTGCCGACCACCCCAGCGGCAGTGACCGTCTGGCCGAAGCCAGCACTTTGCTGGGCTTGAGCGCCGACGACGTGGTGGTCAACGTGCAGGGTGACGAGCCGCTGATCGACCCTGCGCTGATTGATGCGGTGGCCCACTTGCTGCAGTCCCGCCCGGATTGCGCCATGAGCACCGCGGCCCACGCCATCGAGGACCTGACCGACTACTTGAACCCGAACGCGGTCAAGGTCGTGCTCGACGCGCGCAACACCGCGCTTTATTTCAGTCGCGCGCCCATTCCGGCGGGCCGTGACTTTGCGGGCCAGGCCTGGTGGCAATCAACCGGCTTCGCCCCGCCCTTGCGGCATGTGGGTATCTATGGCTATCGCGCCGGTTTTCTGGGCATCTTCCCGACCCTGCCGCAGGCCCCCATTGAACAACTCGAGTCGCTCGAGCAATTGCGTGCCCTGTGGCACGGCCACCGCATCGCAGTCCACATCACGGCCAAGGCGCCCGGCATCGGTGTCGACACCCCGGAAGATCTCGAGCGCGTGCGCCGCCTGCTGGCCGACCCGTCCTGAGCCGGCCAAAGCGCGGCCCGTTGGGCAGTTTTGTAAGGTCCGGTCAGGGGAGTGCATGCTATCCTTCAAACTATATATATGGGCTTGGAACCTGGCCCCACAAAAAAGAGACACCGATGGCTTGCGCAAGGCAGCCGGGCGCAGATTCAACCTACATCGAGGACATCCATGAGACTGATATTGTTGGGAGCCCCAGGCGCTGGCAAAGGCACACAAGCCACCTTCATCTGCCAAAAGTACAGCATTCCACAAATTTCGACCGGCGACATGCTGCGCGCCGCCGTCAAGGCCGGTACCGCGCTGGGTTTGCAGGCCAAGAAAGTCATGGACTCCGGCGGTCTGGTCAGCGACGACCTGATCATCAACCTGGTCAAGGAACGCATCTCCCAGCCCGATTGCGCCCAGGGATTTCTGTTCGATGGTTTTCCCCGCACGATTCCGCAAGCCGACGCCATGAAGGCCGCCGGCGTCAAGATTGACTACGTGCTTGAAATTGACGTGCCCTTCGATGCCATCATCGAGCGCATGAGCGGACGCCGCTCGCACGCCGCCTCCGGCCGCACCTACCACACCAAGTTCAACGCCCCCAAGATTGCCGGCCTGGACGACGTGACCGGCGAGCCCCTGATCCAGCGTGAAGATGACAAGGAAGAAACCGTGCGCAAACGTCTGGAGGTCTACAGCGCCCAGACCCGCCCGCTGGTGGCTTACTACTCGAAATGGGCCGAGACCGACCCGTCCGGCGCCCCCCGATACCGCGCCATCAGCGGCATGGGCAGCGTGGACGAAATCACCGCCCGCGCCTTCGCGGCACTGGCCGCCTAAACGCCGGCTGCGCTGCTGCGGCTCTAATCCTGATTCGAGCGCATCAGCGCCAGCATCAGCGCAATGCGCGCCTTGACCGGGTTCAGGCCAGCGGCTGACGGCAAGCGCTGATCAGCGTCAGGCAGCAACCGGCCCTCTGTGCAGCGGGTGGCTCTGAGCACCCGCACTCCTTGTTGCATGGCCAGCACCAGCGCGGCTTCCAGGTCCTGGTGCACCGTGCCATTGCCGGTGGTGGCCACCACCAGGCCCTGGACACCGGCATCGACCAGCGCCCGGACCGCCAGTCCGTCCGCACCGGCATAACTCATCACCACCTCGACACGCGGCCAGACTGCGTCGGCCAGCCGTGGCACCAGTGCAGCTTCAACTGGCAGTTGCCCGGCCGGCGCAACTTGCCAAGCCCTAAGCAGCCGGACATTCCCATCTTCGACATAAGCGATCGGGCCGGCATCCCCACCGCTGAAAGCGTTCAGACGATAGGGGTGAACTTTTTGCACGTCCTCCGGAGCGTACACAGCGCCGGCACACACCACGCTGACGCCACCAGCCCCGGGACTGACGGCCAGCGCAAGCGCATCCATCATGTTTTGCGGACCATCGGGCACCAGCGCCGTGGCGGGTCGCATCGCGCAGGTCAGCACCACCGGCTTGCCAGGCGCCAGCAAGGCATGAAGGAAATAAGCCGTTTCTTCCAGCGTGTCCGTGCCATGGGTGATGACGATGGCCTGCACATCGGCTTGCGACAAAAAATGCGCCACACGCTGCGCCAGCTTGACCCAGACATCGAAGCCCATGTCCTTGCTGTCAAGTTGCGCAACCTGCTCGGTGATGAACCGCCCAGGCCCAAAACTGTCCAGCGGCAGGGCCGCCAGCAAGTCATTCACCCCGATCTGCCCGGCCGTGTAGCCGGTATGGTCCAACGCGCTGGCAGATTGGCCGGCAATGGTGCCGCCAGTCCCCAGGATCACAATTTTTTGCCCCATTGCTTGCAAACTTTCAAAAACTGGATAAAAATACAGTTACTGGTTATTCAAACAGTATCGTCGTTGACGCACACCCAGACAACATCAGGAGCCACGCCATGACTATTCTCAGCGACATCTCCCGCCTGGCCGAAGGCCCCAAGCTCACCGCCCGCCAGCAACAAATTCTCGAGCTCATTCAAAGCGCCATCGCCCGCACCGGCGCGCCCCCCACACGCGCAGAAATCGCCAGCGAGCTGGGATTCAAGTCTGCCAACGCCGCTGAAGAACACCTGCAGGCACTGGCCCGTAAAGGCGCCATCGAACTGGTCAGCGGCACCTCACGCGGCATCCGTCTGCGCAGCGACACCCTTCGTTCACTCAACGAATCGCGCACCAAACAGTTTTCCCTGCCGTTGCAAAGCCTGGCCCAACTCGCCCTGCCTCTGGTGGGGCGGGTTGCTGCTGGCAGCCCCATTCTCGCGCAGGAGCACATCGAGCAAACCTACTATTTCGAGTCCAGCCTGTTTCAGCGCAAGCCTGATTACCTGCTCAAGGTGAGCGGCATGAGCATGCGCGATGTTGGCATCATGGACGGCGACCTGCTGGCCGTGCAGCAAGCCAAAGAAGCCCGCAACGGGCAAATCGTGGTGGCCCGCCTGGGTGATGAAGTCACTGTCAAGCGCCTGCGCCGCACCAAAAACTTCATCGAGTTGCTGCCCGAAAATCCGGACTTCAAACCCATCATCGTGCACCCCGGTGAACCCTTCGAGCTCGAAGGCCTGGCTGTCGGCCTGATCCGTAACACCATGCTGATGTAAGTCAGCCCCACCAGCAACTTCAGCCTCTTTCAAATTTGCGAGCCAGGTGGCGGGCGTAGGGTTCTGCAAAGAACCCACACCCTGGCAACGCAATTCCCTGGCCCTTCGGCCAATCAGAAATCCTGCCTGTGTCAACACTCAACGGGAGTCATCATGGGATCCACTGCTTCTTTTTCTTCTGCCAACCTCACCGGCTTTTGGGCGCCACTGCAAGGCTTTCTCAGCTGGTGTATCACCGTGCCGCTGGACCCGGTTGTCAAGCTTCAGTCCGTGAACCTGCGGGTGGCCGCAGCTTCGCAGTCGTTCACAGCATCAGCGGCCAAACCGTCGCGCCAGCGCCCTGTGCTGGGAGCCCGCCCGATGACCTGCTTTCAGGCCAGCACGCATCCCTGCGGCAACGCCGTACACCACACAGAGCCTTCCCGGCTACGCGTCCTGCGTGAGTTTGAACCCGGCGCCAGCCCGGCCTGTGCAGGCCGCATGGTGATTTCCGGCCGCATGGCGGATGTTTGCGCTGAATTGGAGCGCATGAGCATGGCCCAGCGCCAGGCGCACTGAGCTGCACCCAGGCGCACCTGGGCGCACCTGGGCACCATCAGCCCGGGGCCGCGTCCCTCGTCTTGCAGGCACAATATCGGGATGAATATTGTGATACTTGATGATTACCAGGACGCGGTTCGAAAACTGCAATGTGCAACCAAACTTGACGCCTATCCGGCCAAGGTTTACACCAATACGGTCAAGGGTATTGGCCAGCTTTCGGTTCGCCTCAAAGACGCAGACGTGGTGGTGCTGATCCGCGAGCGCACGCACATGCCGCGGGCGCTGATCGAAAAACTGCCCAAGCTCAAGCTGATCGTGCAGACCGGCAAAGTCGGCGAGCACATTGATGTTGCCGCCTGCACAGAGCGCGGCATTGCGGTCGCCGAAGGAACTGGCTCGCCCACGGCCGCCGCCGAGCTGACCTGGGCGCTGATCATGGCGGCCATGCGCCGCGTTCCCCAGTACATCTCTCACCTCAAGCACGGCGCCTGGCAACAGTCCGGCCTGAAAAACAGCTCCATGCCGGTCAATTTTGGCCTGGGCTCGGTGCTCAAGGGCAAAACCCTGGGCATCTGGAGCTATGGAAAAATCGGTAAAGTCATCGCCGGTTACGGCCGCGTTTTTGGCATGCGGGTGCTGGTCTGGGGACGCGACGCTTCCAAAGATCAAGCGCTGGCCGACGGTTTTGAGATCGCCGCCGACAAGTCTGAGTTTTTCTCCCAGTCTGACGTGCTGACCCTGCATCTGCGCCTGAATGACGCCACCCGCGGCATCGTCACACTCGACGACTTGTCCAACATGAAGCCCACCGCCTTGCTGGTGAACACCTCGCGCGCAGAGTTGATTGAGCCGGACGCCCTGGTCGCCGGCCTGAACCGGGGTCGTCCCGGCCTGGCGGCGGTCGATGTGTTCGAGTCCGAGCCCATCCTGCAAGGCCACGCCCTGCTGCGCCTCGAAAATTGCATTTGTACGCCGCACATCGGCTATGTCGAGCAAGACAGCTACGAGCTGTATTTCGGCGCGGCTTTTGACAACATCGTCAACTTCATCAAGGGCACGCCCACCAACATCGTGAACCCGGGCGCGCTCCAGGTCCGCCGCTGAATCACATGCCAGCCATTTACAAAACCATCGCCGTCATTGGCGCCGGCGCCATGGGCCAGGGCATTGCCCAGATCGCGGCGCAGGCCGGCAGCCAGGTCAAGTTGTTCGACAAGGACCCTAGCGCCAGTGCCCGGGCGCGCCAATCAGTCTCCGCCCAATGGTACAAACAGGTGACCAAGGGCAAGATGGACGCTGCTGCCGCCGCCGCTTGTATTGCGCGGCTGGCGCTGCCCGCCACGCTGGCCGAGTTGAGCGACTGCGAACTGGTGATTGAAGCGATCGTCGAGCGGCTGGACATCAAAAGAGCCCTCTTCACCGAACTAGAGTCCATCGTCTCAGCCCAGGCCGTGCTGGTGACCAACACCTCGTCTTTGTCGGTCACGGCGATTGCCGCCGGCCTGAAGCATCCGGAGCGTTTTGCTGGCTACCATTTTTTCAATCCGGTGCCGCTGATGAAAGTGGTTGAGGTGATCCGCGGCCTGAAAACCAGCGCCGACTGCTGCGAGGCGCTGACGCAATACGCCCGAGAAATGGGCCACACCCCCGTGCAGGCGCAAGACACGCCAGGGTTTATCGTCAACCACGCCGGGCGCGGTTACGGCACCGAGGCGCTGCGCATCGTGGGCGAAGGGATTGCCGATTTCGCCACCATTGACCGCATTTTGAAAGACCAGGCCGGCTTCAAGCTCGGCCCCTTCGAGTTGATGGACCTGACCGCGCTGGACGTCTCGCACCCGGTGATGGAGTCGATCTACCACCAGTATTACGAAGAGCCACGCTACCGCCCCAGCGTCATCACAGCGCAGCGGCTGGCAGGCGGCTTGCTGGGCAAAAAAACCGGCGAAGGTTTTTACCGCTATGCCAACGG
>JBIKHR010000070.1:0-10481 GCA_044362035.1 Polaromonas sp.
GCAAGCCGACATCCTGGCCCACTACGAGGTGTATGAACTTCACCCGGTGGTCTCCAAGCTGCAGATTTATTGCAGCGAAGACCTGGGCTCGTTTTACCTGGACATTTTGAAAGACCGGCTCTACACCAGCGCGCCCAATTCACTGGCCCGGCGCAGCGCCCAGACCGCGCTGCACCAGATCACGCAAGCCATGCTGCGCTGGATGGCGCCCTTTTTGAGCTTCACCGCCGAAGAGGCCTGGGCTGTTTTCGGCGCGTCCGAGTCGATTTTCATGGAAACCTACGCCGAGTTTGGCGCGCCCGACACTGCCCTGCTGGCCAAGTGGACGCGCATCCGCGAGCTGCGCGACATCGTCAACAAAGACATCGAAGCCCTGCGTGCCGACGGCAAGGTGGGTTCCTCGCTACAGGCTGAAGTTGCGCTGGGCGTCAACGCCGACGACCACGCGCTATTGAACAGCCTGGGCGACGACCTGAAGTTTGTCTTCATCACCTCGGTGCTGAAACTGGAGGCGGCCGAAGCGCTGACAGTGCAGTCGTCCACCAGTGCCAGCGCCAAATGCGAGCGCTGCTGGCACTACCGCGAAGACGTGGGCCAGGACGCTGCGCACCCGACGATCTGCGGCCGCTGCACCAGCAACCTCTACGGCAGCGGCGAAGACCGCCGGTTTGCCTGATGGCCAAGGCCGGCTTCTCCAAGTCCACCGGGGCCGTGCTGCCCTGGCTCGGGCTGGCGCTTATCCTGCTGATCGCGGACCAGTTCACCAAGGTGTTGATTTTGGGCTATTACCAACTTGGCGACTCCAGCCCGGTCACCAGCTTCTTCAACATCGTGCGCGTGCACAACAGCGGCGCAGCCTTCTCGTTTCTGGCCTCAGCCTCAGGTTGGCAACGGTGGTTCTTCACCGCCATCGGCTTGGGTGCGGCGGTGTTCATCATTTACACGCTGCGTGCGCACCCCGGGCAAAAGCTGTTTTCGTTTGCCATGGCCTGCATTCTGGGCGGTGCCATTGGCAACGTGATCGACCGCCTGCTGCACGGCTATGTGGTTGATTTTCTGGATTTTCATTACGCCGGCATCCACTTTCCGGCCTTCAACATCGCTGACAGCGCAATCTCGGTCGGCGCGGTTTGCCTGATTCTGGACGAATTGCTGCGGGTGCGCCGCGCGCGCTGAAGAGAACAGCCGGAAGGTGCGGGGACACATCCCCGCCCCGGTTTTACAGCGTGAGAATCGTGCAGCCCGTGGTCTTGCGGGCTTCGAGCGAGCGGTGGGCTTCGGCCACTTCGGCCAGGGGAAAGGTCTGGTCGATGGCGATCTTGACCTTGCCACTGGTGACCATGCCAAACAAATCATCGGCCATGGCCTGCGTGCGCTCGCGCGTGGCGATGTGGGTGAACAGCGTCGGGCGCGACACATAGAGAGAGCCCTTGGCGGCCAGCAGACCCAGGTCCAGGGGCTCGACCTTGCCCGAGGCATTGCCAAAGTTGGCGACCAGACCAAAGGGCTGCACGCAGTCGAGTGACTTGAGGAAAGTGTCCTTGCCCACCGAGTCGTAGACCACCTTCACGCCGGCACCGCCGGTGATTTCTTTGACGCGGGCGACAAAGTCTTCCTTGGCGTAATTGATGGTGAAGGCGGCGCCGTTTTCTTTGGCCAGCGCGCACTTGGCGTCTGAACCTGCCGTGCCGATGAGTTGCAGGCCCATGGCGCGCGCCCACTGGCAGGCGATCAGGCCCACACCGCCGGCAGCGGCATGAAACAACACAAAGTCACCGGGCTTGAGGCCGCCCTGCGGTTGCGTGCCTTTGAGAAGGTACTGCACCGTCAAGCCCTTGAGCATCATGGCCGCGCCGGTTTCAAAAGAAATGGCGTCGGGCAACTTGCACACGCATTTGGCAGGCATCACGCGCACTTCGCAGTAGCTGCCCGGTGGCTGGCTGGCGTAGGCGGCGCGGTCGCCGACCTTCAAGTGGGTCACGCCCTCACCGATGGCCTCGATCACGCCCGAGGCTTCCATGCCCATTTGCAGCGGCATGGGCAGCGGGTACACGCCGGCACGCTGGTAGACGTCGATGTAGTTCAGGCCTACGGCCTTGTGGCGGATGCGGATCTCGCCCGGGCCGGGCTCACCCACGATGACATCGACCAGCAGGAGTTTTTCGGGGCCGCCGTATTCGTTGATGCGGACAGCGCGAGATGCAATGGTGCTCATTTTTTTGTTTCCGTTCTGAATAAAAACAGCAGTTTATGCCAGCGGTCCGAAATTCGCATGGGTCGCGCCGGTCTTGCTACAGTCCCTGCATGACCCGTCGCCTGACGCCTTCCACCATTTTTCTGCTGAGCATCGTCCCCCTGATGTGGGCCAGCAACGCCGTCCTCGGGCGAATGATGCGGGACATGGTGCCGCCCATGACGCTGAATTTCATTCGCTGGCTGCTGGCCTTCCTGGTGCTGTTGCCGCTGGCCTACCGCGTCTTGCGCCCAGACAGCCTGATGTGGCCCCACTGGCGCCGCTTTGCCCTGCTGGGCCTGGTCAGTGTGGGCGCCTACAACTCGCTGCAATACCTGGCGCTGCACACCTCCACGGCCATGAACGTCACGCTGGTCGGTTCCAGCGCTCCGGTCCTGACACTGGCATTGGGCTGGCTGTTGCATGGCGAAAAAATTTCGCGCCGCCAGATGCTAGGCGCGGTGCTGTCAATCGGCGGCGTGCTGATGGTGCTGAGCCGGGGAGATGCAGCCGTGTTGCTGCAAATGCGCCTGGTGCCCGGCGACTTGTATGTGCTGCTGGCCGCCGCCGCTTGGGCTTATTACAGCTGGATGCTGGCCAAGCCCACCGAGCCGCCATCCATACGCCAGGACTGGGCGGCTTTTTTGATGGCACAGATTGCTTTCGGTCTGGTCTGGTCGGGCCTGTTTGCGGCCGGCGAGTGGGCCTTGACACCGGCGCACATTGTCTGGAGTTGGCCGGTGGCCCTGGCAATGCTTTACATCGCGCTGGGGCCGGCCTTGCTGGCTTACCGGTTTTGGGGCGCAGGCATAAGCCGCGCGGGACCTGCGGTAGCCAGCTTTTTCTCCAACCTCACGCCGCTTTTTTCCGCCGTGATGTCGTCGGCCTTTCTGGGTGAAATGCCGCGACCATACCATGCGCTGGCGTTTGCGCTGATCGTGGGTGGCATCGTGGTGTCCTCGCGCCGCTAAGGGCACCGACTCAGTACGTCCCGGGGTAGGCGCCACCGTCGGCCAGCACGTTCTGGCCCGTCATGTAGGCCGCATGCGTGCTGCACAAAAAGGCGCAGATGGCGCCAAATTCTTCTGGCGTTCCAAAGCGCTGCGCCGGAATGGTCTTGCGACGCGCCTCGGCCACGGCGTCGGCGCTCTGGCCGGTTTTTTGCGCGGCACCCGCCATGTTGCTGCGCAGGCGATCGGTGTCAAAAGAACCTGGCAGCAGCGAGTTGATGGTCACGCCCTGCCCCGCCAGTTTGCTGCGCGAAACACCCGCCACAAAGCCGGTCAGGCCGCTGCGCGCGCCGTTGCTCAGACCCAGCACGTCAATCGGTGCCTTGACGGCGCTCGAAGTGATGTTAACGATGCGGCCAAAGCCGCGCGCGGCCATACCGTCCACCGTGGCCTTGATCAGCTCGATCGGTGTGAGCATGTTGGCGTCCACCGCCTTGATCCAGGTGTCACGGTCCCACTGGCGGAAGTCACCGGGTGGCGGGCCACCGGCATTGGTGATGACGATGTCAAAGTCCTGCCGCAGCTTGAACACCGCAGCGCGGCCTTCGGTGGTGGTGATGTCTGCCGCCAAGTGCAGCACCTCGGTGCCAGCTGGCCGGGCCGGGTCGGCCAGCAGCTGGGCGGCGGCGGCCTGCAAGACCTCAGCGCCACGCGCCACGATGATCACATGCACGCCCTCGCGCACCAGCGCTTGCGCGCAACCAAAGCCCAAGCCCTTGCTGGCGCCGCAAACCAGCGCCCATTTGCCTTTTATGCCCAAGTCCATGTCAATTTCCTTTAGCTTGCGGAGTCCGCGTGAAAATATAAATACCGGCCAGCACCAGGGCTGTGCCCGCTGCCACCCAGAGCGTAAAAGGTTCGTCCAGAATCAGCACGCCCATGGCGATGGTAGCCATGGGGCCTATCATGCCCGTCTGCGCTGTCAGCCCCGGGCCGATGCGCTCGATGGCCATCATCACCATCAGCACCGGTGCGACCGTACAGGCCGAAGCGTTGAGCAGCGACAGCCACATCACCTGTGGCGCAATGCCTTCCAGCGACAAGGGTCGCAGCAGCACAAACTGCAAGATGCAGCACAAGCAGGCCACGGTGCTGGCCAGGCCCACCAACCGCAATGCGCCCAGGCGCTTGACCAACTCGCCGCTGTACACCAGGTACATCGCATACGTGGCGGCGCTCAAAAAAATCAGCAGTGCGCCCCAGGCAGCATCTTTGCCCTGCAAGGTGATCTCGTGGCCGAAGACCAGCACCACACCGGCATAACTGATGCTCATGCCCATGACCTGGCGCCGGGTCGCGTGGCGGCGGTAAAGCAGCCAGCCCAGCAAGAGCACCAGCGTCGGGTTTAGGTACAAAATCAGGCGCTCCAGCGAAGCGCTGATGTACTGCAAGCCTGCAAAGTCCAGAAAGCTCGACAGGTAGTAGCCGACAACACCCAGCCCCAGCACGCCCCACCAGTCCTGCCGGCTCAGCGGCGGCTTGCCCCGACTGGCCCACCAGGCCATGAGCGCAAACACCGGCAGCGCAAACAACATGCGCAGCATGATCAGCGTGACCGGATCCACGCCGTGGCGATAAGCCAATTTGACAATGATGGCTTTGCCGCTGAAGGCAAAGGCCCCCAGCACGGCCAGCACCAACCCGGCCGCCAGTTGCGGCGGCGCTGCGGCCGCCAGAGGTTTTTCCATCAATTAAAAACCGACCGCCTGGCCGTCGCGCCGCGGGTCACTGGCGGCCACATAGCCTTCCACCTTGGGGTTGCCCGCGCGCCAGATGAACTGGCCGGCACCGAAGTCCTGGTACGAATCATTGATGACTTCAACCCGGTGACCGCGCCCGGACAGCGCCTGCACGGTGGCAGGGTCCATGGCGGCCTCGACATTGATCTCCATCCCGGCGTTGTAGCGCCAGCGCGGTGCATCGCAAGCGGCTTGCGGGTTCTGCCCGTAGTCGAGCATGCGCACCAGCGTCTGCATGTGGCCTTGCGGCTGCATGTTGGCGCCCATCACGCCGTAGCTCATGACGGGCTGGCCGTCTTTCGTGAGGAAGGCCGGGATGATGGTGTGAAACGGACGCTTGCCCGGTGCCACCTGGTTGATGCCCGGCTGGATGCTGAAGCCGTGCCCGCGGTTTTGCAGACTGATGCCGAACTCAGGCTCGACGCAGCCCGAACCAAAGCCCATGTAGTTACTCTGGATGAAGCTGACCATCATGCCGTCTTCGTCGGCCGTCGTCAGGTAAATGGTGCCGCCCTTGACCGGGTTACCGGCGCCAAAATCCTGCGCTTTTTTCATGTCAATCAGTTTGGCGCGGCTGGCAAGATAGGCGTCGTCCAGCATCTGCTCGACCGTCACTTCCATCGACGCAGGCTCGGCCACGTATTTGTAGACATCAGCAAAAGCCAGTTTCATGGCCTCGATCTGCAAGTGCTGCGAATCAGCACCGTCCACCGGCAGGCTGGCGACATCGAACTTGTCGAGAATGCCCAGCGCGATCAGCGCCGCAATGCCCTGCCCGTTGGGCGGAATTTCGTGCAGCGTGTGGCCACGGTAATCACGGCCGATGGGCTTGACCCATTCGGGCTGGTAGGCCGCAAAGTCCCTGGCCGTCAGGCTGCCACCGTTCTCTTTAGAAAAATTCTCCAGCGCATGCGCAATTTCGCCACCGTAGTAAGCCTGGCCTTTGGTTTCACCAATCAGGCGCAAGGCCTTGGCTGCGGCCTTGAACTGAAACAGCTCGCCGACCTGCGGCGCACGGCCCCAGGGCAGGAAAGACTTGGCAAAGCCGGGCAGGCCCTGCAGTTCGCTGGTGGCCGCCGCCCATTTTTGCTGCACCACAGTGGGCAACAAATAGCCGCGCTCGGCGATCTCGATGGCCGGCTCCATCAGGTCGGCGAAGGGCAGCTTGCCAAAGCGCTCGCTCATGCTGACCCAGCTGGCCACCGCGCCGGGCACCGTCACCGAATCCATGCCACGCTTGGGCGGGTTCAGGGTGTCGGCGCCGTATTTTTGTTTGAAATACGCGGGCGTCCAGGCTGCGGGCGCCCGGCCCGAGGCGTTCAGCCCGTGCAGTTCCTTACCATCCCACAAAATACAAAAGGCATCGCTGCCCAGACCGTTACTCACCGGCTCGACGATGGTCATGGCCACTGCCGTGGCAATGGCGGCGTCCACCGCATTGCCGCCCTTAAGCAGCATGCGCAGACCGGCTTGCGCGGCCAGCGGGTGCGAGGTCGAAACCACATTGCGTGCGAAAACCGGCAGACGGGTGGATGTGTAAGGGTTGTTGAAATTGAAGTTCATGCGGCAATTGTGCAATGGTTAAAAAAAACGGCGCCCTAGAGCGCCGTTTCAGTCAGTCAGGAGGCGTCAATCTTCGATGAAAGCCTCTTCACGCTTGCTCTTGATGGACGGCAGCAGCACGATCACCAGCAGCAAGGCACCAGCGGCCAGCAGGCTGGCTGACAGCGGACGTGTCACGAACACGCTCCAGTCACCGCGTGACAAGAGCAGCGCGCGGCGCAGGTTTTCTTCCATCATGGGGCCGAGGATGAAACCCAGCAGCAGGGGTGCGGGCTCGCAACCGAGCTTGACGAACAGGTAACCGACCACACCGAAGATGCCGACCATCCACACGTCGAAGGTGTTGTTGTTGGTCGAAAACACACCAATGGCGCAGAACAGCACGATGGCAGGGAACAAAAAGCGGTAAGGCACGGTCAGCAACTTGATCCAGATGCCGATGAGCGGCAGGTTCAAGATGATCAGCATCGCATTGCCAATCCACATGGAGGCGATCAGACCCCAGAACAACTCCGGGTTGCTGGTCATGACCTGCGGGCCGGGCTGGATGTTGTGGATCGTCATGGCACCCACCATCAAGGCCATCACGGCGTTGGGCGGAATGCCCAGCGTCAGCAAGGGGATGAAGGAGGTTTGCGAGCCGGCGTTGTTAGCAGACTCAGGCGCCGCAACACCGCGGATATTGCCCTGGCCGAATGGGATTTCACCGGGCTTGGTACCGATTTTCTTTTCCAGTGCGTAGGCGGCAAAAGCCGACAGCAAGGCGCCACCGCCCGGCAGGATACCCAGTGACGAACCCAGGAAGGTACCGCGCAGCACCGCCGGCAACATCTTCTTGAAATCGTCCTTGGTCGGGAACAAACCGGTGACCTTGGCCGTGAACACTTCGCGGTCGTCTTCAGGCTTGGCCAGGTTGGAGATGATCTCGCCGTAACCGAACACGCCCATGGCAATCACCACGAAGCCGATGCCGTCGGTGAGTTCAGGAATGTCGAAGCTGAAACGCGCCACGCCGGAGTTGACGTCGGTGCCGATCAGGCCCAGCAACAAACCCAGCACGATCATGGCAATCGCCTTGAGCAGCGAACCAGAAGCCAGCACCACAGCGCCGATCAGACCCAGCACCATCAGGGCAAAGTATTCGGCCGGGCCGAATTTGAAAGCCAGCTCAGTCAGCGGGGGCGCAAAGGCAGCCAGAATCAGCGTGCCCACGCAACCCGCAAAGAACGAACCCATGCCGGCCGCAGCCAAAGCGGGCCCCGCTCGACCCTTTCGGGCCATCTGGTAGCCGTCAATACAGGTCACCACTGAGGACGATTCGCCCGGCAGGTTGACCAGAATGGCGGTGGTGGAGCCACCGTACTGGGCGCCGTAGTAAATACCGGCCAGCATGATGAGGGCCGACACGGGTGGCAACGCATACGTGGCCGGCAGCAGCATGGCGATGGTGGCCACAGGGCCGATGCCCGGCAACACACCAATGAGCGTGCCCAGCACGCAACCGATGAAGGCATAAAGCAGGTTGATGGGCGTGAAGGCCACACCAAAACCCAGTGAAAGATTTGCGATCAGATCCATGTTCTTTATCTCCTTAGCCGGTGATGAAAGCAGGCCAGACCGGGAACTGCAGATTAAGAATTTTCACAAAAGCCACATAGCTGATGACAGCCAGAGAGGTGGCCAGGATGAAGGTGGTTTTGAACTTCCAGCCGGCTGCAGCCATGCTGGCGACAAAGGTCAGGACATAGATGCCAAAAACCATGCCCATGGCCGGCAGCTTGATGGACGGCAGGCCGCCCAGGCAAACACCAAAAATCAGGTTGGCACCAATGATAAAAACCAGCGGCCTGATAGCCCATTGGCCGATCTTGTCGCCGCCCACCCGCTCAATAACCATGGAATTGAAAGTGATGACGGCGCCCAGAACGGCCATCATGATGCCCAGCAACAGAGGGAAATAACCCGGACCCATGCGGGCGCCGGTGCCCAGAGAGTACTTGGTGGCGCCCCAGGCAAAAGCCAAGCCGATGCCCATGAACATGAGCCCGGAAACAAAGTCTTTTTGACTTTTGATATTCACGGATGATCTCCTTGATAAATTGGTTGAACCGGCGGATTGTGCACGCAAAAGCGGCTTTTTCTCATGTGGCTTACACCTATGAAAAAACCACAAACTTCGCCTGATTCAACCGTTTTAAACGATTGGCTTGAACAACCTAAGCCACTTGCGCGCGGGTAAACCCCAGCGCGATTCCACCAGCTCAGCCCGCGCAAGCAAGGTGTCGCGGCCGGGACGGCTGCTCTGGCGCTGCGCCGCCACCACCGCGTTGCCCTCGCGGGTGGGCTTGAACACCCATACCGATTCAGCCCCAAAGGCGTCCGAAATCTTGTCCAGCGAGCTTTCAAAACTCGCATCGCGGCCAAACAGGTTGACCGTCATCATGCCCTCGTCCGTCAGCAGGCTGCGGCAGTCGGCGTAAAAGCCGGGGCTGTCCAGCACAGGCGCGGCTGCCTCGTGGTCATACAGGTCCACCTGCAAGGCATCGACGGTGCCCAGATGAATGTCTTTTTTGATCTCGCGCCCGGCGTCAGCCAGCAGCACCTGCAAACGGGCGTCATCGGGCGGCAGCTTGAACCAGAGCCGGCAGGCCGCCAGCACCTGCGGATTGATCTCGACGGCGGTGGTGCGGGTGCGCAGTTTTTTGTAGCAAAACTTGGTCAGCGCGCCCGAGCCCAGACCGAGTTGCATGCTGTGCAGGCCAGGCACTGCCGCCGGGTCCACAAACAGCAGCCAGACCATCATGCGTTGAACGTATTCAAGTTGAATATCAAATGGCGCGTCGATCAGCATCGAGCCCTGCACCCATTCAGTGCCTAAATGCAAAAACCGAATGTCCCCGTAGTCTGAAAAATTCACTTCCGGCAGGTCGCTGCCAGCGCCGGAAGAAGGTGAGTTGCGGCTCATGGGATGATTTTCATGTGGGTTGAAAGCGTCGCACACGGTGGCGAGCTGGTAAAGATGGGGGCTGAGATGGGACGCTGAATGCTGGGGGCTATTGTGACCGCTTGCTGCGCGCGCCCTGCCCTTCAAGTGCGGCCAGACGCGGCAGAGCCGCCAGCGCATTGGCCGTGCTAGCCTCTGCCAACGCATCGGGGCTGATGCCGCGCAAGGCTGCCAGCACTTGCGCGATACGCGGTAGCTCGCCCGGCTCGTTGCGGCCCTGCGCAGCGCCGGCGGCCCTAGCCTCTGCGGTCTGGTACAGCCAGTGCGGCGGTATGTCGGGCGCATCGGTTTCCAGCACCAGCGCCGACAAAGGCAGATCGACTGCCAGTTGCCGTATCTGCCGCGCCGCCTCAAAGCTCACCGTGCCACCAAAACCAAGCTTCAAACCCATACCAGTGAAAGCCTCGGCCTGTTGCAGGCTGCCGTTGAAGGCGTGGGCAATGCCGCGCCAACCACTGGCAGGGGCCAGCGCCCGCAAGTGTTTGAGCAACTGATCGGCCGAGCGCCGCACATGCAAGATGACCGGCATCTCATGGCGACGCGCCAACAACAGTTGCTCCCGGTAAAAAAACACTTGGCGCTCCCGCAAGGGGCTTTGCTGCAGCTCAGGCACAAAAAAATCCAGCCCGATCTCGCCCACTGCCACCAGACGCGGGTCATCGCGGCGCAGCGTCAGCTCGGCGTCCAGCGTGGCCAGGTCGGCATCCGTTGCTTGCGCCACATACAGCGGGTGAATGCCCAGCGCATACGCATCACCGCCCTGGTGCGCCAGCTCGCGCACCGCCTGAAAGTTGCTCACCGCCACCCCCGGTATCACCAGGCGCCCGACGCCCGCCTGCCGCGCCCGCGCACGCACGGCCGGCGCGTCGGCACTGAACTCGGCCGCGTCCAGGTGGCAATGGGTGTCGATCCAGAAACTCATGCCGGTGATG
>JBIKHR010000071.1:0-10457 GCA_044362035.1 Polaromonas sp.
GCAGTCGGCCAGCGTCGGGGTCTGGCCATAGCAGTATGTGGATACGGGCAGCTGCGCCAGCTGGCGCTCGAAAGCCGCCAGCCCGTCACGGCACCAGTGCCGGTACCAGGCATTTTTGGCGGCCTCGTCCACTTGGAGTTTGCGCACCAGGTACTTGAGCACGCGCAGGTTGTTGATGGGGTGAATGTCGCAGGCTATCGACTGCGCCAGCGCCCGCACTTGGGCCCGGCCCAGCGCATCGGCCGGTAGCAAAGGCGGCGCGGGATGGGTTTCGTCCAGATACTCGATGATGGCCATAGACTGCGACAGGCGCTCGCCATCGGTTTCCAGCAGGGGCACCAACGTGTCGGCAGAGATGTCCGAGTAAGGCGGCTTTTTGTGGTCGCCGCGCGGAAGATGGACCGGCACATAGTCATAAGCCAGGCCTTTGAGGTTCAGCGCAATGCGAACCCGGAAAGACGCCGACGAACGAAAGTAGTTGTGCAGTTTCATGCGCGAAGAATAACGCAGGCCAAACGTAGAATTAACGCAGACCCGCCCCGCCAACGAGGGGCCTGCGTTAGTAGCTACTGTGGTCGCGCGCCAGGCTTTCGAACTTGGTGATGCGGTTCAAGAAGGTCAGCTTGACGGTGCCGGTCGGGCCGTTACGCTGCTTGCTGATGATCACCTCGGCAACACCAGGCTCTTTGCAAGCCTCTTTGGTGTAGTACTCGTCGCGGTAAATGAACATGATGACGTCGGCATCCTGCTCGATCGCACCGGACTCACGCAAGTCACTCATCATGGGTCGTTTGTCGGTGCGCGACTCGACGCCGCGGCTGAGCTGGGACAAGGCGAGCACCGGGCATTGCAACTCTTTGGCCAGCATTTTCAGGCCGCGTGAAATCTCACCCACGGCGGTGGCGCGGTTTTCTTCGCTCATGCTGCTGGAGACACTCATGAGCTGCAGGTAGTCGACCACAATCAAGCCAAGTTTGCCGAAGTGGCGAGACAGACGGCGTGCATTGGCGCGCAACTCGCTGACTGTCAGGCCCGGGGTTTCATCAATGTGCAAAGAAATATTGCGCAATTTCTCGATCGATTCAATCAGGCGCGGCCATTCTTCGTCGGTCAGTTTGCCGGTGCGCAGATGGCTCTGGTCAATGCGTCCGATAGAGCCGACGATACGCACCGCCAACTGAGAAGCGCCCATCTCCATGGAAAACACGGCCACCGGCAGTTCCTCGTTGAGCGCCACGTGCTCGGCAATGTTGATGGCCAATGCGGTCTTGCCCATGGAAGGGCGGGCTGCCAGGATGATCAGGTCGCCCTTCTGAAAGCCCGAGGTCTCGCGGTCCAGGTCATGAAAACCGGTGGGCACGCCAGTGATGTCGTTGGGGTTTTTCGACATTTCAGTGACACGGTCGAGTAGATCGACCACCAGCGTGTCCATGCTGTGAAAGCCCTGCTTCATGCGCGAGCCCTGCTCGCCGATCTTGAAGATCTTCTGCTCCGCCTCGTCCAGGATCATGGCGACGGCCTTGCCCTGCGGGCTGAAGGCCTGGGTGGCAATCTCGTCGCTGGCCTTGACCAGTTTGCGCAGGATGGAACGCTCGCGCACGATCTCGGCATAGCGGCGCACATTGGCAGCGCTGGGCACGTACTGGGCCAGCGAATTGAGGTAACCCAGGCCGCCCACGTCGTCGGCCTTGCCCTGACTTTGCAAATGCTCAAACACCGTGATCACGTCCGCCGGCTTACTGGCGTTGATCAGCGCGCCCACGGCGGCATAAATGAGCTTGTGCTCATGGCGGTAAAAGTCTTCATCGACCAGCAGATCGCCAACGCGGTCCCAGGCACTGTTGTCCAGCAGCAAACCACCCAGCACGCTGGATTCGCCTTCAATGGAATGAGGGGGGACGCGGAGCTGGGCTATTTGCCGGTCGGGGCTGTAGCCAGGGTCGTCAAGCGAAGAAAGTACGGCAGACATGAGTTTCCTGAGAAGACCGACATGTTAAGGCCAGAGTCGCCCAAGGCCTTGGGATAAGTCTGTGCATAAGTGGTGCGCAAAAGGTGCACAGCCGGTGCAAATGCGGTGGAAATGCAAAAAATTTTGTTGGTCGACGACAACGCTCACCCCCATGAAAAAAGCCGCTCCGGGGAGCGGCTTTGGAGGGAGCGCCGAAACGCTGCCGGGGTCTTAGGCGGTTTCGCCGTAAACCGTCACCGTGACGTCCACCGTCACATCGGTGTGCAGTGCCACGCTGACCGGATGGTCACCGACGATCTTCAAAGGACCGTTAGGCATGCGGATCTGGGACTTCAACACAGCAAAGCCTTGCTTGGTCAGTTCCTGGGCGATGTCAGCGTTAGTGACAGAGCCGAACAGGCGACCGTCCACACCGGCTTTTTGCGTCAGCTTGACGACGGTGCCGCTCAGCTTTTCGCCTTGGGCCTGGCATTCGGCCAGCTTGGCTGCGGCGACTTTTTCAAGTTCGGCGCGCTTGAGTTCGAATTCCTTGATGGCCACTGCGGTGGCGCGGCGTGCGCGGCCCGAAGGGATCAAGAAATTGCGGGCGTAACCGTCTTTGACTTTGACGACTTCACCCAGATTGCCCAGGTTCACGACTTTGTCGAGCAGAATGATTTGCATGCTGTGTGCTCCTTACAGGCTACGGTGCTGGTCGCTGTAAGGCAGCATCGCGAGGAAGCGAGCGCGCTTGACGGCGGTGTTGATCTGACGCTGGAAAATCGCGCGCGTACCGGTCAGGCGGGCGGGAATGATTTTTCCGTTTTCGGCGACGAAGTCGCGCAGGGTGTCGATGTCTTTGTAATCGATCTCTTCAACACCGGCTGCGGTGAAGCGGCAAAAGCGCTTGCGCTTGAACAGCAGCGATTGGGTGTTGCGCTTGGGGCGCTTGTCTTTGTTGAAACGTTTTGGTCCGGGCATGAAGGACTCCTTAAATAGGGTTCAGTTCTTGAATATGAAAAATGACGCTTTTGTTGGTGCGCGCACTGATGAGGAAACCACTGAACTTGAAGGCTTGCCCCAAAGGCAGCCGACCGGCCTGTTCGGCCAAAGCACCAAAAGCCACAGCCTTGATGCTCAGTTTGACTTGCCGGGTGGCTCCTGCTTCTGTGACTTCGGACTCGTGATCGAGAACAAAGTTGACAGCGGGAAGACCGGCTGGCGTGTAGCGCAGAGGACTGGCCTCCACAATACTCGCCGTCAGATCAACATGGTTCACTCAAATTTCAGTTAACGCAGACAGCAATCACGTGTAACAGGGAACAGCGCCTTAAGAGGCTGCGTATTCAGCCTGCTGGGATTTACGGGCTTCTTCACGCTCGACGTTGCGCATCATGATGGATGGGCCGGCTTCAGCCTTTTTCTTGGCCACCGTCATGTGACGCAGAACGGCGTCATTGAACTTGAACGCATGTTCAATTTCGTCCATCACAGCCTGGCTGGCTTCGATGTTGATGCACAGGTAATGGGCCTTGGCCAATTTCTGGATCAGGTAAGCCAGCTGGCGTCGACCCCAGTCTTCCACGCGATGGACCTTGCCACCGCCAGCGGTGATCATGGTTTTGTAGCGTTCCAGCATGGCCGGAACCTGCTCGCTTTGATCCGGGTGGATCATCAAGATGATTTCGTAATGACGCATAAACTCTCCTTTTGGTTGGTGAAAGCTGCCCCAGCGTCGTTAAGGGTGCAGCAAGGCGAAGCCCATGATTATAGCCCGCGCACGGCAGCGCCGGCTTCAGGCTCGCTGCCGGGCTTGAAAAAGCCCGGAACCAGGGAGCGGTTTAGCCCCGACCCCGGGTCAGCAAGCCCGGGTAGCGTACATGGTCCACCAGATCCATCACCTCGGGGGGTGGCTGCCGGGTGAACCAGCTGGCCACGATGATGACGGCAAAGCCCACCGGCACGCCAAAGACCCCGGCAGATATCGGCTGGATGTCCCACCACAGCACGACAGGCCGCGTCACACCGAACAGGCTGCGCATCCAGGGCTGGGTCAGCACCATGTAGACCAGCGTCGTGCCCAGGCCTGCCACCATGCCCAGCGATGCAGCGATGCCGGTCGCCCGCTTCCAGAAAATACCCAGCGTGAGGGCCGGAAAGAAAGCAGCCGCTGCAAACGAAAAAGCCGCCGACACCAGAAACAGGATATCGGCCGGCTTGCGTGAGGCCACATAGGCAGCGCCCAACGCAACCACCAGCAACAGCACCTTGGACAAGGTCACGCGCCTGGCGGTCGAGGCGTTCGGATCGATCATCTTGTAATAAACATCGTGACTCAGCGCGCTGGCAATTGTCAGAAGCAAACCATCGGCCGTGGACAGCGCCGCGGCCAGCCCGCCGGCCGCCACCAGGCCCGACACCACATAGGGCAAGCCGCCGATGGCCGGCGCGGCCAGCATGACGATGTCGCCACCGATGGAAAGTTCGTTGAGCTGCAGAATACCGTCCCGGTTAACGTCCACGGCCGACAGCAGGTTTGGATCGACCTTGTTCCAGGCGGTGATCCAGTCGGGCAACTGGCTGAATGGCGTTCCCACCACCAGCGTAAAAACCTCGTACTTGACCAGCACCGCCAGGGCCGGCGCCGTGATGTAAAGCAGCACAATGAAAAATAGCGACCAGGCCACCGACTGCCGGGCCTGCCTGACGTTGGGCACGGTGTAGTAACGGATCAGGATGTGCGGCAAGGCCGCCGTGCCAACCATCAGGCAAAAGACCAGAGCCAGAAAATTGAGCCGCGACACATCAAACTCGTCGCGCGCCCGCGCATCTCCCTGGGGGTCACCGGCGAACTGCTGCGCGTGCGGCGGCATGCCGTTGAGCGGCCTTGACTTGGCATCCGCCACAGCCTTGGCCTGCGTCCAGGCGATGCGCGCGGCCTCGGAATTGCGCGGCAAGCCGGACAAGGCGCGATCGGCGGCATAAATTTCGGCGACAGGCGCATCAGAGAGCTTCAGCGCAGCCAGGTCCCTGGTAGCCCGCGACCGATCGGCCGCCAGCGCAGCCGCCGGGTCCTGTAATTTGGCGGCGAGATCCGCGGAACGTTGGCTGAAGATTTGCTGCACCTCCAGCTCTTTGGGGTCTTGGCTCAGTTCCTCTTCGCGGACGCTGACCTTTTGCAACTGATAGCCGTAGATCACCTGCGGCACCGGAATACCCGTTTGCTTGACCGACAGCCACACCACGGGCAGCAGGTAAGCCACGATGATGACCAGGTACTGGGCCACCTGCGTCCAAGTCACGGCCCGCATGCCGCCCAGAAATGAACACAGCAAAATACCGCCCAGGCCCAGAAAAATACCCAGCTCAAAAGCCACACCGGTGAGCCGCGCCGTGATGATGCCCACACCGTAAATTTGCGCCACCACATAGGTGAAGGAGCACAGCAGCGCGGCCAGCACGCCCAGCATGCGCGGCAGGTTGCCGCCATAACGCTCACCTAGAAAATCAGGAATCGTGAACTGGCCGAACTTGCGCAGGTAAGGCGCCAGGAAAAAAGCCACCAGACAGTAGCCTCCGGTCCAGCCCATGATGAAGGCCAGGCCGTTAAAACCCGTCAGGTAAAGCGTTCCGGCCAGACCAATGAAAGAGGCGGCCGACATCCAGTCGGCGGCGGTGGCCATACCGTTGTAGACAGCCGGCACGCGCCGGCCGGCCACGTAGTACTCGGCCGCATCGGTAGTGCGGCTGACGATGCCAATGCCGGCATACAGGGCGATGGTCGCCATCAGGAAAATCAGGCCTATGCCCTGGCGCGACAAGCCATGCTGCTCAAGGAAGGCCAGGGCCAGCACAAAGGCTATGAAACCGGCAGCGTACGACCGGTACACACGACTGACGGCCTGGGTGAATGCCGCCTGATAAGCAGCCCCCTGGCCACGCTCGGCCCCGCTGCCGCCGGGCGAGTCATCTGGCGGCACGGGCGCTCCTTCGGGTCTGACGACCTGCCGCAGGACCGCCCCGGACAGGCCGGTAGGCAGTCAGATGCGGCCAGGTGCCAGGCATGGTAAGGCCTCAGCCCGCCAGGTTTTTCCAGGTGTCGATCACGGTGTCCGGGTTCAGCGAAATCGAACCGATGCCCTGCTCCCGCAACCAGTGCGCAAAGTCCGGGTGGTCGCTGGGGCCCTGGCCACAGATGCCGACGTACTTGCCCTGCCGGCGACAGGCGTTGATCGCCAGGCTGAGCAGCGCCTTGACGGCCGGGTCACGCTCGTCGAAGTCCTTGGCCAGCACCTCCAGGCCGGAATCACGGTCCAGACCCAGCGTCAGCTGGGTCAGGTCGTTGGAACCGATCGAAAAACCGTCAAAGAAGGCCAAAAACTCGTCGGCCAGCACGGCATTGCTGGGCACCTCGCACATCATGATCAGACGCAGTCCGTCTTTCCCGCGTTGAAGCCCGTGGCGCGACAGTAGTTCGGTGACTGCCTTGGCCTGGCCCAACGTACGCACAAAAGGCACCATCACCTCCACGTTGACCAGGCCCATGTCGTTGCGCACGCGCTTGAGCGCTTCGCATTCCATGGCAAAAGCTTCGGCAAAGTCGGAATTGAGGTACCGCGCCGCACCGCGAAAACCAAGCATCGGGTTTTCTTCCTCGGGCTCGTAACGCGAACCGCCAATGAGCTTGCGGTATTCGTTGGACTTGAAATCTGACAGCCGCACGATCACCGGCTTGGGCCAGAAGGCCGCAGCGATGGTGGCCACGCCTTCTGCGACCTTGTCGACATAAAAGGCGCGCGGTGAGGCGTGGCCGCGGGCCACACTCTCGACGGCTTTTTTCAAGTCTGCATCCACATTCGGATAGTCCAGGATGGCCTTGGGATGCACGCCGATATTGTTATTGATGACGAACTCAAGCCGGGCCAGACCCACGCCGTGGTTAGGTATCTGACAGAAGTCAAAGGCCAGTTGCGGGTTGCCGATATTCATCGTGATCTTGATGTCGATGGGCGGCATCTCACCACGTTGAACTTCGGAGATTTCAGTTTCCAGCAGGCCGTCATAAATGTTGCCGGTGTCGCCCTCGGCGCAACTCACGGTGACCAGCATGCCGTCCTTGAGGTGCTCGGTAGCGTCTCCACAGCCGACCACAGCCGGAATGCCCAACTCGCGCGCAATGATGGCCGCGTGGCAGGTGCGCCCGCCGCGGTTGGTGACGATGGCGCTGGCGCGCTTCATCACCGGTTCCCAGTTCGGGTCGGTCATGTCGGTCACCAGCACGTCGCCGGCCTGCACCTGGTCCATCTCGGAAATGTGCCGCACGATGCGCACCGGGCCGGTACCGATCTTCTGCCCGATTGCGCGGCCTTCGGCCAGCACGGTGCCCTTGCCCTTGAGCTTGTAGCGCTGCTCAGCCTTGCCTTTGGCCTGGCTTTTGACAGTTTCCGGGCGGGCCTGCAGGATATACAACTCGCCGTCGGTGCCGTCCTTGCCCCACTCGATGTCCATGGCGCGGCCGTAATGGTCTTCAATGATGAGGGCGTAGCGCGCCAGCTGCTCGACATCGGCGTCGGTCAGCGAATAGCGGTTGCGCAGCTCGACCGGCACGTCGGTTGTCTTGACCAACTTGCCGCCGGCTTTTTTCTCATCGGCCGTGGTGAACTCCATCTGCAGCAGCTTGGAGCCCAGATTGCGGCGGATCACGGCGCTATGTCCGGCGCGCAGCATGGGCTTATGCACATAAAACTCGTCCGGGTTGACCGCGCCCTGTACCACTGTCTCGCCCAGACCATAGCTGGAGGTGATGAAAACCACGTCCTCAAAGCCGCTTTCAGTGTCGATGGTGAACATCACGCCGGCAGCGCCCAGGTCACTGCGCACCATGCGCTGCACACCGGCGGACAGCGCCACGTCGGCATGGGCAAAGCCCTTGTGCACGCGGTAGCTGATGGCGCGGTCGTTGTAAAGAGAAGCAAAGACTTCCTTCATCTTGTGCAGCACGTCTTCGACGCCGACCACATTCAAAAATGTTTCCTGCTGGCCGGCAAAAGAGGCGTCTGGCAAGTCCTCGGCTGTGGCCGAGGAGCGCACCGCAAAGCTGGCCTGCGGGTTACTGGCGCTCAGCTGCGCAAAGCTCTGGCGGATGGCGGCTTCAAAATCGGCTGGAAAAGGCTGGGCTTCAACCAGGGCGCGAATCTGCGCGCCGGCCGCAGCCAACGCCCGCACATCATCGGTGTCGAGCTTGTCGAGCACACCGTTGATTTTTTTATCGAGGCCGGCATGCGCCAGAAACACGCGAAAAGCATGCGCTGTGGTGGCAAAACCGGTCGGCACGCGAACCCCCTGGGGACCGGTGGGCAGTTGCGAAATCATCTCGCCGAGACTGGCGTTCTTGCCGCCGACAGTCTCGACGTCTGTCATTCTCAGGTTTTCAAAAGGCACGACCAGGGCGGTCGCCTCAAACAGCTTAGACATAGAAATACTCCGGGAGGTTTAAAAACCGGGCAATTCACCATAGATGGCAGCCAACCTTGTTGTTGTTTGAAGGGGTTGTTGCGGGGCATGGCGTCAGAAACTGGATAATTGGACGCATTGTAGAGGCCGGGTGAATGGCGCCCGGCCGCAAGCGCACAGACTGCCCAGCATGCCCCATCGCTCCGTGTTTTTTATATCTGATGGCACCGGTATCACGGCCGAGACCTTTGGCAACGCCATCCTGGCCCAGTTCGAGATCAAGCCGCGGCACATTCGCCTTCCCTTCATCGACAGCGTGGACAAGGCCCATCAGGCGGTGCGTCAGATCAACCACACCGCCGAACTCGAGGGCCTGCGACCTATCGTTTTCACCACCCTGGTCAACATGGAGGTGCTGGCTGTCATCAAGGCCGACTGCAACGGCATGCTGCTGGACATGTTCGGCATGTTTGTGGCGCCCCTGGAGGGCGAACTGGGTCTGAAGTCCAACCACCGGGTGGGGCGCTTTTCAGACGCCTCCAAAAGCAAGGAATACGACGACCGGATTGAGGCCATCAACTTTTCGCTGGCGCACGACGATGGCCAGAGCAACCGCGACCTGGCCGGCTCCGATGTGATTTTGGTCGGCGTAAGCCGCAGCGGCAAGACACCCACCTCCCTCTATCTGGCCATGCAATACGGCTTGAAAGCATCCAACTACCCGCTGATTCCCGAAGACTTCGAGCGCCGGCAACTGCCGCCCGCACTGGTTCCGCACCGCAAAAAAATCTTCGGCCTGACCATCGACCCGCAGCGCCTGAGCCAGATCCGCAACGAGCGCCGGCCCAACTCGGCTTATGCCAGCCTGCCCAACTGCAACCACGAGATTCATGAGGCTGAAGCCATGATGCGCCGCGAAGGCATTCGCTGGCTGTCCACCACCACCAAGTCCATCGAAGAGATCGCCACCACCATCCTGCAGGAAATCAGGCCCGAGCGGCTGGTTTACTGACACCTGGGGCCAACGCCAACATGACCCGCCTTCAGGCCGCCAGCCCCGCCAGAAGAAACCTGTTGATTGCCACAGGCGTCGTGGCGCTGCATGCAGCCCTGCTCGGGGCCTTGCAAAACGGGTTACAGATTCGCGCAAGCCAGATGCTGGTGCCGGTCGAGCTCTTGTCTGAATTGCTGGAAACGCCGGCGCGCCCACCAGCACCTCTAAGGCCCAAGCCCGCCCCCTTGCTGGCCGCTGCGCCGCAGCCCTTGACGGCGGCGGCCTTGCCCCCCTTGATGGCGGCTGCTTTGCCCTCCTTGGCAGCGGCAAGCCCGGTCCCGCCAGCGGCTGAAGCCAGTCTGATCGCCACGGGCAAAGCCACTCCAGCGCAAGAGGCAGCCCCATCGCCGGTTGCTGCCGCCCGGACAGCCGCCCCACCCGACTCGCCGGCAACAGTCCAACTGCCCTCCATCAACGCCAAGTACCTGCACAACCCCAAACCGCCCTACCCGCCTCTCAGTGCGCGTCTCGGTGAAACCGGCAGAACGGTTTACAAGGTCTGGATCGGCGTGGATGGCAAGGCGCAACGCGCCGAGCTGGTCAGCTCCAGCGGTTTTTTGCGGCTGGACAAAGCCGCCTATGAGACCGTCATGGGCTGGCGCTACGTGCCCGGCCAACGCGGCGGCGTGGCCGAACCCATGGCATTCAACGTACCAATCCTTTGGGAATTGAGCAATTGATTCGCTCACTTTCAACGCGCCGCAAAGCCACCGTCATCAGAAAAAATATCCGGAGAACTGACGTATGAACACCGAATTTGGACTGGCCCATGTCTGGGCGCAGGGCGACATGGTCACCCGCTCGGTGGCCGTCTTGCTGCTGCTGATGTCGCTGGCCTCCTGGACGGTCATCCTCATCAAGGCCCTGAACCTGCTGCGCTTGCGCAAAATCGCCCGGCAGGCCGAGACTTTCTGGCTCAGTCCCGACTTGTCTGCCGGCCTGAACGCTCTGGGCGAAGACCCTGGCAACCCGTTTCGCCAACTGGTCGAAGCCGGTCGCGAG
>JBIKHR010000331.1:0-3195 GCA_044362035.1 Polaromonas sp.
CGGCGCATGCGCGGCCGGCAGTTCCCCGCCCCGGCCGACACCATCCGCGCCAACTACAAGATCCGCGTGGCCGAGCAGCGCATGCCGCCCGACCTGGCCTGGGCGATCGCCTTCATGCTCAACAGCTTCATCCGCCCCAGCGACCTGAAAACCTTGCAGCACCGGCACGTGGAAATCGTGCGCGCCAACAACACCTATTTACGCCTGACTCTGCCGGAAACCAAAAGCCACGGCCGACCCATCGTGACCATGTACCCGGCCGTGCGTTGCTATCAGCAAATTTGCAAGCACTACGCCGCAAGCGGCCACACTGCGCCGGACGACTACCTGTTTTTACCGGCCCTGAAAGACCGCAACTATGCGCACTGGGTGCTGAACTTTCACTTCAACTGGGTGCTGGCCGAAACCGGCCTGAAAAAAGGCCCGCACGGCCAGCCGCGCAGCCTGTACAGCCTGCGTCATTCGTCCATCACTTTCCGGCTGCTGTACGGCCAAGGCATCGACCTGCTGACGCTGGCTAGAAACGCCCGCACCAGCGTGGAAGTCATCAACACGCACTACGCCAGCACCGTGACCGGCGAGCAAAACATCGCCCTGCTGCAAAGCCGTCGCACCCGGGCCGGGCCGGCAACTTGAAGGCCGGCCTTTAATGGCCGGGGGACGTCAGGTGGACGACTCGTCCAGCGCGTCGTCGCTCAGGTGTTGCACATCAGCCCAACCCACCAGTGAAAAGCCTTCGGGTGACCACAGCAGGCGGTTGATGGCGGTGTTGCCCAGGGCCCAAGTGCGGGCGGCTTGCAGGTCCAGGCGTGTAGCGGCGCGGTACAAAATGTCCATCACGCCTCCGTGGCCGAACAGGGCGATCTGCTCGCCCGGGTGCCGGGCGGCCAATCTGGCGGCGGTGGCCAGCACGCGGGCTTGCAAGACCAGCAGGGACTCGCCGCCGGCCGGCGTGAAGGCCGGGTCGCGCTGGCGCCAGCGTTTGGCTTGCTCGGGCAGTTCTAGCTCTATCTCGGCAAACGTGCGGCCTTCAAACTCGCCAAAGCAGCGCTCTCGCAGGCCGGGCTCGGCCCGTACGGGCACGCCAGTGCTGCGGCTGACGGCCAGTGCGGTGTCATGCGCTCTGGACAAATCGCTGGCGTAAATGGCGGCAATCGGCTCGCCGCTCAGTGCCAGGCCCAGGCGTTCGGCCTGCCAGCGGCCGGTGTCGTTGAGCCCGATGTCCAGGTGCCCCTGAATGCGGGTGTCGACATTCCACATCGTCTCGCCATGGCGGATCGCCAGAATGCGGGTGGCTTGCGGGCTGCTCAACGCGGAATCTCGATGTTCACGCGGCGCGTGCCGGCCGGCGGCACCGGAAAGCCCTGCAGCGCGGCCGCCAGCATGGCCGGCAAGACCGCGCGCGCATCCGCCCAGATGCCGTCGTGCGTGGCGCGCGTCTCGTAGAGCACGGCGTGGCTGCGGGTGTCACGCAGCACCAGGCTGACTTCACGCAGGTAAAGGGGTGGTTCATAGACCATGATGGGCATAGAAAACCCGACAAAGCCGCCGGCAGTGCCGCCGCCCACCGCCACCGCCGGACCGCCCATGAAGCGGCCGTCATACGCCCGGCGCTGGACCAGGCGGCTACTGGCGCTGACCTGCACGTCAAAGGCCGCATCGGCCGGGTTGTTGAGCATGCCGACTTTGGCCAAAGCTTCACGGGCCAGCGCCTCCAACTGGTCTTGCGGCAGTTCCATGCCCAGGCTGCGGGCCGGCAACAGTTGCTGCGAAGGCAGGCGCTCAAAGCGGTAACTGGCCCCGGGCGCGGGCGCCGCGCCCGACCACAGCGCAAATGAAGTGACATCGGTGTCGATGACGCGCAGGCCCGAACAGCCGCTGGCCAGCAGCAAGGTGGCCAGCACCGCGCAAATGCGCTGCAATGATTTTTTCATGCGCTTCCTTTTTGCATCGTGACTACGGATGACAGCCCAATGGTCAGCCAAGTCAGGCGACTTGTGGCGTGCGGTTTGAACGGGCTCAGGTGTCAGCCGGCGCCCTGGCCATGAACTGCAGCGTGCCGGGCGGCGTGGGCAGCTCTTCCTTGTCAAAGGCCTTGTCACCTTCAGGGTCAGCCACGCCGGTGGTGTGAATGCCCTTGAAGTCATGCAGCCGGCTGTCCATCAGGTGCGATGGCACGACGTTTTGCAGCGAGGTGAACATGTTCTCGAGCCGGCCGGGGAATTTTTTGTCCCACTCGCGCAGCATGTTGCCGACCTGCACGCGCTGCAAGCCGTCCTGGCTGCCGCACAGGGTGCAGGGAATGATGGGGAAGTCGCGCACCTGGGCCCAGCGGATCAGGTCTTTTTCGCCCACGTAGGCGAGCGGGCGGATGATGATGTTTTTGCCGTCGTCACTGGCCAGCTTGGGCGGCATGCCCTTGAGCTTGGAGGCAAAGAACATGTTGAGAAACAGGGTTTGAAGCATGTCGTCGCGGTGGTGACCCAGCGCGATCTTGGTGGCGCCCAGTTCTTCGGCCACGCGGTACAAGATGCCGCGGCGCAGGCGCGAGCACAGCGAGCACATGGTCTTGCCCTCTGGAATGACGCGCTTGACGATGCTGTAGGTGTCCTGGGTTTCAATGTGAAACGGCACGCCCAGTTTGCCCAGGTACTCGGGCAGGATGTGGTCTGGAAAACCGGGCTGCTTCTGGTCGAGGTTGACGGCGATCAGGCTGAACTTGATGGGCGCACGCTGCTGCAGCTTGAGCAGGATGTCGAGCATGGCGTAGCTGTCTTTGCCGCCGGAGACGCAGACCATGACCTTGTCACCTTCCTCGATCATGTTGAAGTCGACGATGGCGCGGCCGACTTCGCGGCACAGGCGCTTTTCGAGCTTCATGTCCTCGCGCTCGATCTTCAGGTCTTTGGGCAGAGGCTGGCCCAGCGGGGCGGTGGCCGCCGCCTCAGGTTCGATCCAGACGGCGCTCATGCCCGTACTCCGTTTGTCCATGTGCTGTGCATCGTTTTCACCACTGTCCTGTTTCTACGCGAATCGCCACTTCGCAGTCATCAAAAATTTCCAGCTTGGCAATCTTCACCCGCACACCCAGCACGCCCGGCAATTGCATCAGGCGATGCCCGAGCTTGCCGATCAGGCTCTCCAGCAGGTTCACATGCTCCACAGTGCACTCGTTGATGATGATCTGCCGCACCT
>JBIKHR010000072.1:0-10417 GCA_044362035.1 Polaromonas sp.
AAACCGGCGGCACCGAGAAAATGGCCGAAATTGTGGCCATTGTCCAGCGCACCGGCGCTCTGGACGCCACCCGGGCCAGCGCCGCTGTTGAGGCCCAGCGCGCGGTCGATGCACTCAGCGTCTTGCCTGACACGCCTTACAGGGAGGCCTTGCTAAAATTGGCTTCTCAGCTTCTGGGGCGCCGGGCCTAGTCTGCCCGCGGCCGCGCCCCGTGCATTCGGGGTGTAGCTTAGCCTGGTAGAGCGCCACGTTCGGGACGTGGAGGCCGGAGGTTCGAATCCTCTCACCCCGACCATTCACGCATCCCCCGCCGGTGGTTTGTTGCCAAGTCCGACCCGGTACGCTTCCAGTTTCGCGGCATAGTCATCAGCATCGCCATAGTTCAAAAACCGTTGGTAATGCGCGTGGGTTCCCAGCAGTTTGCGGGCGTGTTTGATGGGACAGAAATACTCTTCTGTGCGGGCCAGAATTTCTCCGATATAGCCGACAAGCCCATTGGCATATTCACAATAGGCGCAGTGAAATTTTTCAATGAAATTGAGGTAGTTCAGGTGGTGACGGTCAAAAACGATGTAATCGTCGCGTTTGACTTTGGTTATCCCGTAAATTGAAAAGCAACTCCACTGGTAAAAACTCACGCACAAGTCCAGCATCAGCAGCGGCACGATCATGGCGTAGATGACCGGGCCTGTGATCAGGTTTCGTGGCCGGCTGGCCACAAGCCAGCGCAAAAAATGAGTTTGTAGCTTTTTATGCGCCGCTTTGACTGAGCTTTCAAATTCCACGCGCTTACCCCTGATTTCAAAGAATATTTTGCTTTCCTGTTCATGAAGTGCCGTGCGCAGGTCCTCTTCCAGCAAGGCCATTTTGGTCATCAATTGACGTATTTTGTCGTTCATAGCAGGTCCAGCGGGGTTGAATTCAGTCCATCTTAAGCCTCTGACTCAGCCAATCTGCCATTGCGGCCAGATATTCAGCCTGATATGTATATATATGCTTGAGTTTGCGGGGTATCGGCATGTCGAATTGATGAGAATACCCAAAGATGTGTTTTTATTATTCAATTCCAATTCTATAAACGGCATATAATTACTCTTTTAAAAAAGGACTATCCATGAGCTCTCTCAAAGACCTTCTCACGCAAATCGAAACCCTACAAAATCAGGTCGCTGAAGTGCGCCAAAAAGAAGTTGGCGATGCGATTTCCAAAGTGCGTGCGATGATTAATGAGTACCAACTGACTGCCAGCGATGTATTTCCCAGTGGCAAGACCAAAAGCAGCACCAAAAAGACCGGCAAAGTTGCTGCCAAATACCGTGATCCCCTGAGCGGCAATACCTGGAGCGGCCGCGGTCTGGCGCCTAAATGGCTGGCAGGCAAAAACAAGGCCGATTACCTGATCGCCTGATTTCCCGGGGCAGGTCGCCCATGAAATCCTATTAAACCCACGTTCGCGTGGGTTTTTTGTTGGTGCACGCCCAAGCTTCTGGTCAGCTTGCGGCCCCTGGCGCCATCTTAATTTTGTGTATTTTTGATTTACTTTTTGAGGCTGGCCGGTGATGATGCGGGCATGACCGCAATCACCCGCCATGGCCGGCACTGACGGCCGCCCTGACCGCCCCGGCGGGCCTTCGGGCTCCAGCCCTGTGGAGGACGCCTCTGCGGTCACTTTTTTACAAAAAATGCTGCAGCAAGCGGTCGCGCTGAGGGCCTCTGACCTGCATTTCGAACCCTATGAGTTCCATTACCGCGTCCGTTTCCGCATTGACGGCGAGTTGCGCGAAATCGCCAGCCCGCCCCTGAGTCTCAAAGACACCCTGGCCTCGCGCATCAAGGTCATTTCCAGGCTGGATATTGCCGAAAAGCGCGTTCCGCAAGACGGCCGCATCAAGCTCGCCATGGGCCCGGGGCAGGTGATTGATTTCAGGGTCAGCACCTTGCCCACGCTGTTCGGTGAAAAGATCGTGATCCGGGTGCTCGACCCTGCAGCCGCCCAGATGGGCATGGACGCGCTGGGTTTCGAGCCCGAGGAAAAAGAACGCCTTTTGCAGGCCTTGCGCCGGCCGACCGGCATGGTTCTGGTGACAGGGCCGACCGGCTCGGGCAAGACGGTGTCGCTTTACACCTGCCTGAATTTACTCAACCAGCCGGGCGTGAACATCTGCACGGCCGAAGACCCGTCTGAAATCAACCTGCCGGGTGTCAACCAGGTCAATGTCAACGACAAGGCGGGGCTGACCTTTGCGACGGCCTTGCGCGCATTTTTGCGCCAGGATCCGGACATCGTCATGGTAGGCGAGGTGCGAGACCTGGAGACAGCCGACATCGCCATCAAGGCGGCGCAAACCGGGCATCTGGTGCTGTCGACTCTGCATACCAATGACGCGCCTACCACCCTCACCAGGCTGCGGAACATGGGCATAGCGCCTTTCAACATCGCCTCGAGTGTGATGCTGATCACGGCGCAGCGGCTGGCCCGTCGCCTGTGCAGCCAATGTAAAGTGCCGGCCGCACTGGCGTCCCGGACGCTGATTGACGCGGGCTTCAAGCCCGAAGAGTTGGACGGCAGCTGGGTGGCTTACCGGGCGCAAGGTTGCGCGGCCTGCAGCCAAGGCTATGCGGGGCGCATCGGCGTGCATCAGGTGATGCCGGTCAGCGATGAAATTCAGCGCATCATTTTGCGCGATGGCAGCGCCATGGAGATCGCGGTGCAAGCGCAATTGGAGGGTGTCAACAGCTTGCGACAGTCCGGTTTACGCAAAGTTAAACTGGGCCTGACCTCGCTGCAGGAAATTCTCAGTTGCACCAATGCCTGACGCTCGCTCTTATTGTTGATCCATGGCCTTCACCCTTGCCTCCAGCCCACCACGCGAGCTCATTTTTGAGTGGCACGGCACCAACCCGCAAGGCCAGCCGGTGCGCGGCCAGATGCTCGCCCGGGGCGAAAACCAGGTCATGGCGATGCTGCGCCGTCAGGGCGTGCAAAATTTACAGGTGATGCGTCAGCAGCCCACGCCTGGCGCGGCGATCAAGCCCGGAGACATTGCCCTATTCACGCGGCAACTGGCGACCATGTTGCAAGCCGGCGTTCCTTTGCTACAGAGCTTCGAAGCCCTGGGTCGCGGCCACACCAACCCACGCATGGCCAGGCTGCTTGATGACATTCGCACCGATGTCGAGACGGGTACTTCCCTGAGTGCCGCCTTTCGCCGGCATCCGGCCCACTTCAATCCGCTGTATTGCAATCTCGTGGCCGCCGGCGAGGCCGCCGGTATTTTGGACGTGTTGCTGGACCGCTTGGCCCTGCACATGGAGAAAACCGAGGCCCTGAAGGCTCAGCTCCGGTCGGCGCTGACTTACCCGGCCGCGGTGGTGCTGGTGGCTTTGGTGGTGATCGCCGTGATCATGATTTTTGTGATCCCTTCTTTTCAAAGTGTCTTTTCTTCATTTGGCGCTGAATTGCCTGGCCCGACGCTGCTGGTCATGCAGGTGAGTGCCTTTTTTGTGGATTGGTGGTGGCTGCTTCTGGGCCTGGCCAGCCTTGGCTTTTATGGCTTTTTGACGGCCTTGCACCGCAGCGAAAAGATGCAGCGACTCGTGGACCGCAGCGTGCTGCGGCTGCCGGTGTTCGGCGCACTCATTGAAAAAGCCTGTATTGCCCGCTGGACGCGCACCTTGTCAACCTTGTTTGCTGCCGGCTTGCCGCTCATGGACGCGCTGGATTCGGTGGCCGGAACCACCGGCAACTCGGTCTATGCGTTGGCAACGGCCGGCATCCAGAAAGAGGTGTCCAGCGGGGTCAGTCTGAACCGGGCCATGGCCCAAGCCGGCTTGTTTCCGCCTATGCTGCTGCAAATGTGCATGATTGGAGAGGAGTCCGGCTCGCTGGACGCTATGTTGAGCAAGGCGGCCGGTTTTTTTGAAGGCGAGGTCGACCAGCAAGTCAGCGCGCTGGCCAGCCTGCTCGAGCCCTTCATCATCGTCACGCTGGGCGTGCTGATTGGCGGTATCGTGGTGTCCATGTACCTGCCGATTTTTCAAATGGGGCAAGTGACCTGATGTGGCCTGAACTCTCACTGCAATCGCTGGCCTGGCTGGCCGGACTCCTCGGCTTGATGATCGGCAGCTTCCTCAATGTGGTGATTCACCGGCTGCCAATCATGATGCAGGCCGAATGGGCCCGAGAGTGCGCCGAATTTTCCGGGCAGACCGACACCGCTGCCCAGCCTGCAGAGACGCCGGCCTTGAGCCTGTCGCAGCCGCGCTCACGCTGCCCGCACTGCGGCCACCCTATTGCCTGGCATGAAAACATCCCCGTCCTGAGCTATCTGCTTTTGCGTGGCAAGTGTTCGGCTTGTGGCGCAGGCTACGGCCCGCGTTATTTGCTGGTGGAGTTGTTCACCGGGGTCCTTTTTTATGTCTGCGTGCTGCGCTGGGGGGCCACGCTGACGGCGCTGGCCTGGTGCGGCTTGTGTGCCGCGCTGCTCACGCTGGCTTTGATCGACTGGGACACCACTTTGTTGCCCGATGACATCACCTTGCCGCTGTTGTGGACGGGCCTGGTCGTGGCTGCCCTGCAAGTGAACCCTGGGGTCAGTCTGGCCGATGCGTTTTGGGGCGCTGTCGGTGGCTACCTTTCTTTGTGGCTGGTTTACCAGGCGTTCAAGCTGGTCACCGGCAAAGAGGGCATGGGTTACGGTGACTTCAAGCTGTTCGCCGCGCTGGGGGCCTGGTTCGGCTGGACGGCGCTGGTGCCCATCATCCTGATGGCTTCTCTGGCGGGCGCTGTGGTCGGCCTGCTTCTCAAGCGGTTTTCGCAGCTGCGCGAGGGCGCTTACCTGCCCTTCGGGCCCTTTCTGGCGGGTGCCGGCCTCCTGATGCTGTGCTGGGGCCCGTCGGCTGTGTTGCGTTGGTTGGGGCTGACACTGTGAGAACCCTGTCGCCCCACATCGGGCTGACCGGAGGCATCGGCAGCGGCAAGAGCACGGTAGCCGGCATGCTGGCCAAGCTGGGCGCTGCAATCATCGATGCCGACGCGATTTCCCGCCAGCTGACTGCGGCAGACGGCGCGGCCCTGCCGGCGATTGCCGCGGCCTTTGGCGCCGGTTGCATCGATGCGGCGGGCGCCATGGACCGCCATGCCATCAGGGCGCTGGTTTTTTCGGACCCCGATGCCAAGCGCCGGCTTGAAGCCATCATTCACCCGCTGGTCGCCAGCGAGACTGCCCGTCAAGCCAGCGCCGCCGGGGCTGCCGGCGCGCCTTGCATCGTGTTCGATGTGCCCTTGCTGGTCGAGTCGGGTCGCTGGCGCGGCCAGTTGCAGCAGGTGCTGGTGATCGATTGCAGCGCAGAGCAGCAAATCAGCCGCGTCATGCGCCGCAGCGGCTGGACGCGAGAGGCGGTGCAGCAAGTGATGGCCGGGCAGGCGCCCCGCGAACAACGCCTGGCGGCGGCCGATATCTGCATTTACAACGAGGCGGTCTCATTGGCAGAATTGGAACTGTTGGTCCGGCAGGCCGCCCGTCGCTTCGGGCTATGATTCGCGGGTCCCCGGGCCGCCCGGTCACCCAACGCCGATAAAGATACCGCTGTGATCCTTTACGAGTATCCATTCAACGAACGCATCCGGACTTACTTGCGACTTGAGCATCTGTTCGGTCGCCTCGGTGAGCTGGCCGAGCGCGATGAACCTGTCGATCACCATTACGCGATCACGACGATTTTCGAGATCATGGATGTCGGCGGCCGCGCTGACCTGAAAACCGAGGTCTTGAAGGACCTTGAAAAACAAAAACACGTGCTCAACGGTTACCGCGGTAACCCCTCCATTTCTGAGTCTGCGCTGGACGAAGTGATTGCCCAGCTGGACGGCCATTTTTCCGCCCTCAGCGGCCTGCCCGGCAAGGTCGGTCAGACGCTGACAGAAAACGACTGGCTCATGAGCATTCGCAGCCGCGCCGGTATTCCGGGGGGCACTTGCGAGTTTGACTTGCCGGCTTATTTTTCCTGGCAGCACCTGCCGGGTAACCGCCGCCGCGAAGACCTGCAGCGCTGGATGACCACTTTGGCGCCGCTTGCCGGATCGATTGGCATGCTGCTCAAGTTGTTGCGCGATGCCGGCCAGCCGCAAAAAGTGCTGGCTTCTGGCGGCTTGTACCAGCAGACCCTGCCGCAGGGGCGCACCTTCCAGTTGCTGCGCTTGCGGCTTGATGCAGCGATCGGCGTGATCCCTGAGATCAGTGCCAACCGGCTGCTGGTGTCGGTGCGGATGATGCGCCACGAAAGCGATGACCGCCTGCATCCCTTCGCTGACGATGCGCAGTTCGAACTCACTCTTTGCGCCTGATTCAACCCGACGCCTGTTGCTGGAACTGGCCAGCGCGAAAGCCCCGACCATGACCCTCAAGAACGCCGACGCCAAAACCGTGACCTGCCCGACCTGCGGCGGCAAGAGTCTTTATGCGCCGGCCAATGCCTTCCGGCCTTTTTGCTGCGAGCGTTGCAAAAACATGGATCTGGGTGCTTGGGCCAGCGAAAGCTTTCGCGTGCCGACCGAAGCGCCACCGGAAGACCTGATGTACGGCGACGCCAAACTGCAATAAACAAAACGGCCAGAAGGTGACGACATGATGCGAGAACTGATTTGCGCTGTGGCGCTGACTTGGGCGGCATCAGCGCTGGCGGCTGACACGGGTGCTAAAACCACCCAGCCCGAAGAAAAGCCTTCAAAAACGGCCACATCCAAGCCGGTCAAGAAAGCCAAAGCGGACTCAAAGCCGGGTGGATCGGCTGAAAGTCCGGCGGAACGCACGGCCCGTCTCAAGCGCGAGTGCCGGGGTGCGGTCAATGCCGGTGCCTGCACCGGCTACACGCAGTAGCTCAGGGCCGGCTGCGCTGTGTCAGCGCTTGGCGTTCAGGCCGCCGGCGTGCCCAGAACCTGTTGCAACTCGCCGTTCTGGTACATCTCCATCATGATGTCCGAGCCGCCGATGAATTCGCCCTTGACGTAGAGCTGCGGAATCGTCGGCCAGTTGCTGTATTCCTTGATGCCGTTGCGGATCTCTTCGTCTTCCAGCACGTTCACGGTGGCGGGTTTGGTCACACCGCAGGCTTTGAGCACCTGAATCGCACGGCCTGAAAAGCCGCACATGGGGAACTGGGCCGTTCCTTTCATGAAAAGAACCACGTCGCTTGATTTGACGATGTCTTCGATGCGTTGTTGCGTGTCGCTCATGTTCATTGCTCCTTGGGTCAGACTTTGGCTCGCTGGCCGGATGTCGAAAACTGGATTATCCGGCGCTTTCAGTGCCCCTGCCGGCATCGGGCCAACGCCCGCCCGTGCAGCGCAAGATGCCGGCCAGGTCAGGGCGGCTTTGCACCGATTCAAAGCCACGCGCGCGCAAAAGCCCGCTGACGGGCGCCGCCTGATCCCAGCCATGCTCCAGCAGCAGCCAGCCGCCGATGGCCAGGTGGCCGGGCGCAGTGGCAATGATTTGGCGCAGATCGTCCAGACCGTCGGCCCCGGCGGTCAGCGCCTGGACCGGTTCGTGGCCCAGGGCCGCCAGGTGCGGGTCGCCCTCGCGCACATAGGGTGGGTTGCTGACGATCAGCTCAAACGCGCCGCTGACGCTGTCCAGCCAGCGGCTGAGCGAGACAGATACCGGCAGTTCCAGGGCCTGCGCATTGCTGCGGGCGACCGCCACGGCATCGGCGCTGGCATCGATGGCGCTGACCTGCCAGGCCGGTCGCGCCTGCTGTAGCGCCAGCGCAATGGCGCCGCTGCCGGTGCCCAGGTCCAGCACACGGGCGGCGGGCGGCAGGGGGGGCTGCAAGGGCTCCAGCGCCCAGCTGACCAGGGTTTCGGTATCAGGCCGGGGAATCAGCACCCGCGCATCGACCGCCAGCGGCAGCCCGAAAAATTCCTGCCGCCCGACCAGATAGGCCAGTGGCTCGCCCTCTGCCCGGCGTGCGCAGAGCGCGGCAAAACGCCCGGCAGCGTCAAAGGGCAGGGCGTCCTGGTCGTGCGCCACCAGCCAGGCCCGCTCGGCCGGGGATTTGCCCAGTGCGTGCAGCAGCAAGAGCTGGGCATCAAGCCGGTCCAGACCGGCGCTGCCGGCGTTGGCCAGGGCTTGCGCCACGCCGGGGCCGGTTTCGCCAGCGTGCTCAGCCATGGCGGTTTTCCAGCTCGGCCAGCAACTCGGCACCGCGCGCCACTTGCAAGGCGGTGATCACGTCGTCCATGTCGCCTTCCATGATGGCGCCCAGCTTGTAAAGCGTCAGGTTGATGCGGTGGTCGGTGAGCCGGCCCTGCGGGAAGTTGTAGGTGCGAATGCGGTCGCTGCGGTCGCCGCTGCCGATCAAGCCCTTGCGCAGGGCAGCATCCTTGGCGGCACGCTCCGAACGGTCTTTTTCTTGGATGCGGGCGGTCAGCACCTTCAGCGCTTGCGCTTTGTTACCGTGCTGGCTGCGGCCGTCCTGGCACTCGGCCACGATGCCGGTCGGCAGGTGGGTGATGCGCACTGCCGAGTCGGTCTTGTTGATGTGCTGCCCGCCCGCGCCACTGGCCCGGTAGGTGTCAATGCGCAGGTCGGCCGGGTTGATCTGGATGGCGACGGCCTCGTCGGGCTCTGGCAACACGGCGACGGTGCAGGCGCTGGTGTGGATGCGGCCCTGGGTCTCGGTGGCCGGCACGCGCTGCACGCGGTGACCACCCGACTCAAAGCGCAGCCGGCCGTAAACGCCCATGCCCAGCGCGTCGGCCGCCCCTTCCATGCGCAGCACCACCTCTTTGTAGCCGCCCAGCTCGGAGGGCGACTCGCTGATGATTTCGCAGCGCAAGCCGCAGCGCTCTGCATAACGCGTGTACATGCGAAACAGGTCGGCGGCAAACAGCGCTGATTCATCGCCGCCGGCACCGGCACGGATTTCCAGAAAGGCCGGCCGCGTGTCGTCCGGGTCTTTCGGGATCAGCATCAGTTGCAGCGCCTCGTCGAAGCGGGCAATGTCGGCCTTGGCTGCGTCAACCTCGTCTTCGGCCATCGCGCTCATGTCGGCGTCTGTGCCGGCTTCTGCCAGCAAGGCCTGGGCTTCGGCCAGATCGTTCTCGCGGCGCGTCAGCTGCTGGTATTGCGCGGTGATCAGGCTGGCTTCGGCGTGTTCGCGCGTCAGGCTGCGAAAGCGGTCCATGTCGCTGACCACGTCGCTGGCCGACAGCAGGGCGTCCAGCTCATGCAGGCGAAGAATCTGGCGGTCCAGGGTCTGGCGTAGAAATGGTTTCATCGGGCGTTTTAAAGGGGTTCAGCGCGGCCGCTCAGGACGGTTTCGGGCAAGGCGGTTGTCATGCGCTACAGGGGCCAGGGACGGCCCGCCAGCGCGGTCGCCGCTAAAGGCTGTTGACGTCTTTGGGCGGGTTGCCGCGCAAGAACATGCGGGCGACCGCTTTGGCCGTGCTGTCCCGGTTGTCTGCATCGCTGGCGTGCAGCTCGGCCATGGCGCCGTGCAGCAATTTTTGTGTCAGCCCACGCGACAGGGCTTCCAGCACAGCCTCGACCGGCTCGCCTTTGGCCAGCATTTTTTTGGCGCGGCTGATTTCCAGCGTGCGCCACTCGTCGGCCTGGGCATTGAGCTGCTGGATCAGTGGCACGGTGCCGCGCTGGTTGAGCCAGTGCATGAAGTTTTGCACGCCGGCATCAATGATCACCTCGGCTTGCGCCACGGCGGCCTGCCGGTGGTCTTTGCCGGTTTGCACCACCTTGGCCAGGTCGTCAACGGTGTAGAGATAAACGTCTTCAAGCGCCTGCACCTCGAGCTCGATGTCACGAGGCACGGCCAGATCAACCATGAACATGGGCCGGTGCTTGCGTTGCTTGAGGGCGCGCTCCACCGCGCCCAGGCCGATGATGGGCAAGGTACTGGCGGTGCAGCTGATGACGGCGTCAAACTCGTGCAGGCGTTGTGGCAGGTCGCCCAGGCGCATGACTTCCGCCCCAAAGCGGCCGGCCAGTTTTTCGCCGCGCTCCAGCGTGCGGTTGGCAATCGCCATCGACTTGGGGTTCTTGGCTGCAAAGTGGGTGGCGGCCAGTTCGATCATTTCACCGGCACCGACAAACAGCACGCGGATGTCACCCAGATTTTCAAACAGCTGGCCAGCCAGCCGCACCGAGGCCGCCGCCATGCTGATGCTGTGGGCCCCGACTTCGGTGTTGCTGCGTACGTCCTTGGCAACTGCAAAGGAGCGCTGAAACAACTGGTGCAGCGTGGTGCCGATGGCGCCGGCTTCCTCGGCGGCGCGCACCGCGTCTTTCATCTGGCCGAGTATTTGCGGCTCGCCCAGCACCATCGAGTCCAGCCCGCTGGCCACCCGGAAAGCGTGGCGCGCGGCGTCGCCGTTGTGCAGGGCATAACTGTGCGAACGCAA
>JBIKHR010000073.1:0-10395 GCA_044362035.1 Polaromonas sp.
TGGCGCAAGCCATCAGCATGGAGGTGGCGCACAAGACGGTCAGGGACTGCAGGGTGTTCATGGTGGGGTTGTCAAAGCGGCAGCGCATACCGGCGTTTCCGGCTGCTCTCCGAGCTCATCCTTTAAGCCGCAATTGTAGCCAGTCAGGCGTGTGCAACGGTGGCCGTCGGGCTCAGGCGCATGGCGTCTGGCCAGCCAGAATGTGTGTGAATTCTTGCTTCATTTCCTGCAGTAATTGCAGCAGCAGGGCGCCGTTCCAGGGCAGCGAGGCTGCCAAGGTGCGCTCCGCTTTTTCAAACTCCAGTGCCACCGCGGTTGCGCTGACGGCGTGGCAGCTGCCCTTCATCTTGTGCAGCAACTTGGCCACGCTCTCGGTATCGCCAGCCTGGCTGTGCAGCTCAAAGTCTGCCAGCCAGACGGGCAACTGGCGAAGAAATGCAGCGGCCAGCCGGGCCAGCAAATCGGGGTTGTCGCCGATCAGGCTGTTCAGCTGCTGACGGTCGATGTGCTTGAGCGCTTGCGTCACGCCGGCAGTCCCTGCTGGCGGTGAATTTGCACATGCGCGTCCAGAAAGCCGCGCATTCTTTCCATGCTGATGGGTTTGGGTAAAAACAGCACCCCTGGCGGCAGACCGCCGCGCCTTGCAATGTCGTCCTGGCTCAAGCCCGACAGCACGACGGTGGAAATGCTGCGGTACTCGGCGCGGCTGCAAACCATGTTGAGCAGCCTGAAGCCGTCAAAAGGCTCCATATTGAGGTCGGTGATGAGAAGTTGCGGGCGTATGCGTTCGAGCTGCAGCACGGCGTCGAGTCCGTCGCTAGCGACCGTGCAGCGCACCTCGGGGTAGTAGGCTTCAAACATGCCGACCAGGGCGGTGGCGGTCACGACGTCATCTTCGACAATCAGCACCTGCACTTCCTGGCCCTGTCCCTGTCCGTTGTGCAGGGCATTGCGGTGGTTGCCCATTTGGTTGGTGGCCAGTCGCAACATGGCCTTGGGCCCCATTTTCTGGTCCAGGCTTTCAATGGAGCTGCGCAGGATGCGTCGGTGGCCCCCGTTGGTTTTGACGGCGGGCAATTGCCCGGAATCGACCAGTTTCTGGATGGAAGTGCGGGACAAACCCAGAATTTGCGCCGCTTCGCCAATGCCAACAAAGTCAACAGTCATTATTTTTTCCTGGTCGTTGGCAAGTGCGCGGTAGTGGGCTGGCGATAGCTGAACCTGTGGGCTAACGGGCTTGCAAACGATGTGATTTATTCAAAAGATTTTATATGTGTCGAAATATAGGCTCTGTTTATAACTAATTTATTCATTTTTGCCAAGCAGGATATCGAAAATTACTTTCAGAATACACAAATAACACCAAATAATAAAAAAATTTCACACTTTCTAAGCCTGACACGGTGGCAGAAGGCCTGAATGCAGGCCTTGGGTCGGGAAATTTCCTGTCAAGGCGACGAGTGCCAGGACGGCCGCACGAGCTGCCCGTTTGTCGCAAGCTGGAATTAGCGTTTCGGGGCAATGTGCCGATATCAACTTGAAGGACACTCATCATGAAAATCAATGAAGCAACGTGGGACCGTACCGTGCGTGTCGTCGCCGGCTTGTTGCTGATCGGTCTGGCTGTTACCGGCGCGATCGGTCTGTGGGGTTATGTCGGTGTGGTGCCGCTGATCACCGGCATCGTCGGCCATTGCCCCATGTACAGCGTGCTGGGCATTAACACCTGCAGTTTGCACCGCTAAGGGTGCGTGGCCCGCCTGTGCGGGCAGGCCGGCAAGGGCTTTGAGCTGTGTGCCTCCGGTGCCCGATGACGGGGCCGGATATCAAATTGGTATGGAGGGCAACGAATTCAGCATTGGACAAGGCGGGGTGTGCTTTTTAAAGTCACGCTCTCTTACCTTTACATGCTGCGTACACATGCCGACTTTTTTCATGATGCGTTCACCGGCGGCCCGGCCTAAAGGCCTGACACCGTGAACGCCAAAGCCAACTCCACTGTGCTGAGTTTCGACGCCCTTCGAGATTTCATCGAGGCCGCGCTGGCCAGCCAGGGCTTGCCGCAGGCCGATGCCCGCAAGGTGGCCACGCTGATGGCCGAGGCTGACATGCAGGGCTCTGACGGCCATGGCGTGATCCGCCTGCCGCAGTACATCAAGCGCATCCAGGCCGGCGGCATCAACAAGAACCCGGTCATCAAGGTGGTGCAGGAACGCGCCGCCATGGCCGTGGTCGATGGTGACAACGGCATGGGGCACCTGGTGGTATCGCACGCTGTGGACCTGGCGATTGAAAAAGCCCGCCAGTGCGGCGTGGCCTGGGTCAGCACCCGTTTCAGCAACCACGCCGGCCCGGCGTCGCTGTACGCGCGCAAGCCCTTGCAGCACGACATGCTGGGCCTGTACTTTGCAGTGGGCAACGCCAACCATTTGCCGCCCTGGGGCGGCATGGACATGCTGCTGTCCACCAACCCGATTGCCGCCGGCATTCCGACGGCCGACGAGCCGCCTGTGGTGCTCGACATGGCCACTACCGTGGCCGCTTATGGCAAGGTCAAGGCCAAAGCCAAGCGCGGCGAGATGATGCCCGAGGGCTGGATGATCGACCGCCAGGGCCAACCGCTGACCGATCCGCAGCGTGCCGGCGAAGGCTTTTTGTTGCCGATCGGCGAGCACAAGGGTTACGGCCTGGCGCTCATCGTCGGCCTGTTGGCCGGCACACTGGGTGGCGCGGCCATGGGGCGCGACGTGGTGGACTTCAACGCCGACCATGTCAGCGTCACCAACACCGGCCAGGCCATTTTGGTGATTGACCTGAGCGCCTTTGGCGACCCGGCGGTCTTCAAGCACGCGGTCGATGCGCTGGTCAAAGACATTCGCAGCAGCGAAAAGCTGCCCGGCGTGGACCGCATCTGGCTGCCCGGCGAACAAAGCCACGAGCGCCGCCAGCGCTACCAGAGCGGCGGCATTCCGATCGCCAACGCCCTCGTCACCGAACTCCAGTCCCTGGCCCGGGAACTGGGCATTGCACCCCTCACACAAGAAGCCAACGCATGATCTCCTCCATCAACCCTGCCAACGACCAACTGCTCGCCGAGTTTGCCGATCACACCGAACCGCAAATTGAAAGCCGCCTGTCGCAGGCCGCCAAGGCGCAAAAAAGCTGGGCTCAACTGGATGTGCTGGCGCGCCGCCCCTACCTGAACAAGGTGGCCGCTACGCTGCGCCAGCAAAAAGAGGCACTCGCCCGCATCATCAGCCTGGAGATGGGCAAGCCCTTGAGCGAAGCACTCGGCGAAGTCGAGAAATGCGCCTGGAACTTTGATTTTTATGCCGATCAGGGTCCGGTCTTCCTGGCCGATCAGGTGATTGCCAGCGCCGCCACCGACAGCCGTATCGTCTACGACCCGCTCGGTCTGGTGCTGGCCGTGATGCCCTGGAACTATCCTTTCTGGCAGGTCATGCGGGCCGCAGCGCCAGTGCTCATTGGCGGCAACGGCATGGTGCTCAAACACGCCAGCAACGTGCCGCAGTGCGCGATGGCGCTCGAGCAGGTGTTCAAGGACGCCGGGCTGCCCGAGGGCTTGTTCAGCACCCTGATGGTCGGCGCTTCGGTGGTGCCGCGCCTGATTCAGGACGACCGTATCGCTGCTGTCACTTTCACCGGCTCGACGCCGGTCGGGCGCAGCATTGCGTCAGTGGCCGGTCATGCACTCAAAAAACAGGTGCTTGAACTCGGCGGCTCGGACCCTTTCATTGTGCTGGCAGACGCCGACATCGAGGCTGCGGCCGCAGTCGGCGTGAAGGCGCGCTTTCAGAACACCGGGCAAAGCTGCATTTCGTCCAAGCGCTTCATCGTTGAAGCCTCGGTGGCCGAACGCTTCAAGGACGCTTTTTTGGCGTTGACTGAAAAGCTGGTGGTCGGCGACCCCATGGCGGCCGGCACCACCATCGGCTCGATGGCGCGGCGTAATCTGCGCGACGAGCTGCATGCGCAAGTCGTCGCTTCGGTGGGCGAGGGCGCCCGGCTGCTGACGGGTGGAAACCACATTGATGGACCGGGCGCTTTCTATCAGCCTACGGTGCTTGACCATGTCACGCCGTCCATGACCGTTGCTAGAGAAGAAACCTTTGGCCCTGCGGCGGCCATCATCCGCGTGAACTCGGTGGAAGAAGCGATCACGGTCGCCAACGGGACGCCATTTGGCTTGGGCGCGTCGCTCTGGAGCCGCGACCTGGACCGGGCCCGCCGCCTGACGCACCAGATCGATTGCGGTGCGGTCTTTGTCAACGGCATGGTGGCCTCAGACCCGCGCCTGCCATTTGGCGGCACCAAGCAGTCGGGTTACGGCCGCGAACTGGGTTACCTGGGGCTGCACGAATTCACCAACATCAAGACGGTCTGGACTGGTCCGGCCAAAGCCTGAAGCCACCACTGTCAACCAGGAGCAGACAAATGGGCCTTAAATTTTTAGAGCATGTGTTGATCCTGACGTACGACCCTGAGGGCACGCGCGACTGGTTTTTCTAGAACCTCGGCTTTCGCAACGGTTTAGCCGGGCGTTTGGTTGCCCGGTGTGCTGCACACCGGCAAGGTGCTGGCCCGCGGCGGCAAGTACCCCATCAATGAAGGGCGCGTGGCTGGTTTATTCCAGCGAGGCAACCAGATCGATGTAGGCCTGCATGGCTGCGTCTGCGCTCATGCCGCGCTTTTCCAGCCAGGACTTGTGCTTGAACTTGCCGATCATGTCGCTGGGGCCTTCATCGGGCGCATCGCCATCGGTGGCCTGCTTGTACAGCGCATACAGTTTGAGCAGGGTGGCGTTGTCGGGCCGACTCTGCAGTTCTTTGGAATCGGCCACGGCAGTTTGAAAAAGTTGCGACAAATCGGACATGGTGGTGCTCCAGCAAAAGGTATGCACGATTGTGGCCCAGGCCGCACTCCCAAGATAAGCTGAAGAAGCTTTCAATATTTATGGCTTGTCCGTCCGGCCCCGTGCGGCTTTAATGCCCCCATGGACCCGTTGCACGCCTTTCCCTGACCATGAGCGCTGACAGCTTGACATTGGCGGACCAACGCCCTGATGGCCTGGCCCGGGTGGAAGACCGCCGCCTGCTCACAGGGCGCGGCCTGTATGTGCATGACGTGACGCTGCCCGGCATGCTGCATGCGGTGTTTGTTCGCAGCAGTTATGCGCGGGCCCGGCTGCTCTGCCTGGACTTGCAGCCCGCCCGTGACTGCGAGGGCGTGCTGACGGTGCTGGACGCCGCCCAACTGGGCGCCCTGTGCATGCCGCCAGCCAACCCGCTGCTGCCCTTGGGCGATGTGCCCGACTTTCCCTTGCTGGCCCGTGGCCGTGTTGATTACCTCGGCCAGCCGATCGCGGTGGTGGTGGCGCGCAGCCTGCAGGCCGCGCAGCGCGCCGCCGAGCAGGTGCTGGTGGACTACGCCGCCGAGCCGGCACAAGCCGACGGCGCCGACGGTGCGCTGACTGTCGCCAGCGTGCGGCACCAGACGGGTGTGGCTGACCCGGCGCAAGCCGTGCACAAGGTGCGTCTGTTGCACCGCCAAGCCCGCGTGATCGCCATGTCGCTGGAGCCGCGTGCCGCCGTGGCGCAGTGGGACGCGGCCAGCGGCATGCTAAGCGCCTGGCTATCAACGCAAACCCCTTCGCGGGCGCGCACTGACATCGCCCGCACCCTGGGTTTGCCGCCGGAGCAGGTGCGCGTGATCGCCCCCGACGTGGGCGGTGCATTCGGCGCCAAGGCCTCGGTGTCGCCGGAAGACCTGGTCATCGCCTTTGTGGCGCGGCATTTACAGGCCAGCGTGAAATGGACCTCTCCCCGCTCTGAAGAGTTCACCTCGGCCACACAAGGGCGCGGCGCCCTGCTGGAAGGCGAGTTGTGGCTGGACGCTCAGGGACGCTTTGTGCACCTGCAAGCCAACATGAATTTCCCCGTTGGCGCCTGGCTGGCTTTCAGCGCCGTGGTGCCGGCGCGCAATGCCGCACGCATTCTGCCCGGGCCTTACCTGGTGAGCAGCATTGACATCGCCGCGCAAGCCGCCATGTCGAATGCGGCGGCGGTGCACATATACCGCGGGGCCGGGCGCCCGGAGGCGGCCCTGCTGATGGAGCGCTTGGTCGATATGGCGGCCCGCCAGAGCGGTATCGACCCGGTTGAGTTGCGCTTGCGCAATCTCGTCAGCACCATGCCCCACACCACGCCCACCGGTGAAAGCCTGGACGCCGGTGACTACCGCGCCGCACTTGAGCGGGCCTGTGCGCGTTTTGACTATGCCCACGAGCGGCGCGAGCAAGCCAGGCGCCGTGCAGCCGGCGAGGTGCTGGGCATCGGGCTGGCTTTGTATGTCGAGCCTTGCGGCCAGGGCTGGGAAAGCGCCCGCGTCAGCTGGCTGCCAGGCGGCCGGGTGGAAGTGGCCAGCGGTTCGGCCTCTCAGGGGCAGGGCCATCAGACCAGTTACGCCGCCATTGCCGCAGAGGCGCTGGGCTGCGACCCGGCGATGGTGACCGTGATGGAAGGCGACACCGCCACTTGCCCGGCGGGCATAGGCGCGCTGGCCAGCCGCAGCATGGCCATCGGCGGCAGCGCCGTGCTGCAGGCCGCCACAGAAGTGGCCCATCGGCGCGATGCCGGCGAGCCGCTGCCTATCGTGGTGAACACGGTGTACACCGCTCCCGCCGAGGCCTGGAGCTACGGCTGCGTGATCGTTCGCATGGCCATCGACCCGGAGACCGGTCAGCCGCACATCGAGCGCCTGGTCTGGGTGGACGACGCCGGTCGCATCATCTCGCCGCAGCTCGCTGAAGGCCAGTTACTCGGCGGTCTGGCACAAGGCCTGGGCCAGGCCATGCTCGAGCGAATCGTCTATGACGAAGAAGGCCAGTTGCTCACCGGATCACTCATGGACTACGCCATACCGCGCGCCGACGAGATGCCGCAAGTTGAGCTTGAAAGCCTGGCCGCCAGCACCAGCGCCAACCTGCTGGGCGCCAAAGGCGTGGGCGAGGCCGGCTGCATCGGCGTGCCCGCTGCACTGCTCAATGCCGCTGCCGACGCGCTCTCACCCCTGGGTGAAAAAACACTTGATTTCCCTTTGACCGCCGAACGCTTGTGGCGGGCCATGCAACAACCTTCCGGAGAACCGACGCCATGAAATACAAAAAATCCGAAGCCAAAGACTACGCCCGCGAGAACTTCCGTGGCGTCTGGGCCGCCACGATGACGCCCTTTGATGACAAGCTCGCCATGGACGAAGCGGCTTACCGCCGCAACCTGCGCCACTGGGCGCAGACACTCAAGCTAGGCGGGCTTTTCGTGTCGGGCAAGCAGGGCGAATTCTTCTCGATGTCAGTGGCTGAGCGCATGCGCTCTTTCGAGTTGGCCGTGGAAGAGGCCGACGGCCATTGCGGCATCGTCAGTTCGTGCTCGGACACCAACCTGGACGTCGTGCTGGCGCTGGCGCGTCATTCACAAAACGTCGGCGCAGACTACATCGTGGTGCACAGCCCGGTCTTGCATTTCGGCGCTGACACCGACGAGACCATTTACGAGTACTACCGCTACCTCAGCGAGCAACTGGACATCGGCATTGCCTTGTGGAACCACCCCGACTGCGGCTATGTCATGAGCCCCGAACTGTGCGCCCGCATTGCCGAGCTGCCCAACATCGTGGCCATCAAATACAGCGTGGACCGCGCGCTCTACAAGCGCCTGACGGCGCTGGCGGGCGACAAGATCATTGTCAGCACGGCGTCTGAAGAAGAGTGGCTGGACAACGTGATTGAGCTGGACTGGCGGCTGTACCTGTGCTCTACCCCGCCTTTCCTGTTGCAGACCGCGGTGGACCAGCGAATCAACGGTTACACGCAGCTGGCCTTTGAGGGCAAACACGCCGAAGCGCGCGCCATGCGCGACAGCCTGAACCCGGCCCGCGAGGCCTTCAAGCAGTCGCGTCCCAAGGGCAAGCCGCAGGCGCACAGCAAGTATTGGATGGAGTTGCTCGGGCAGGTCGGCGGTCCGGTGCGCCGGCCGCTGCTGCAACTCACCGAAGCAGAAAAGCAAGCCACCCGCGACGCCTTCGCGCGCAGCGGTCTGCGCCTGAGCTGATGCCCGGAACCCGCCCGCCCATGTCCACCCAAGCGCTTATGCCGATACGTTTGCAGGTCAACGGCCTACCGGTGGAGTTGGCGCTGCCGCCATCGACGCTGCTGGTGGATGTGCTGCGCGGGCAGCTTGGGCTGACCGGCACCCACCAGGGCTGCGACACTGCCCAGTGCGGCGCCTGCACGGTGCTGGTGGACGGTGCGGCAACCAAGTCTTGCAATGTGCTGGCGCTGCAGGTCAATGGCGCCAGTGTGCTGACCATCGAAGGTCTGGAAAATGCCGACGGCAGCCTGCACCCTATGCAGCAAGCCTTTGGCCGGCACCACGCGTTGCAATGCGGTTTTTGCACGCCGGGCATGGTCATGCGCGGCGTGGCCATGGCGGCCGAGGGCGTGCCCGCTGAGGCGCAAGCCGTTAGCCAGGCTCTCTGCGGCAACCTGTGCCGCTGCACCGGTTACCGCGGCATCGTCGATGCCGTTTGTGAAGGCCTGCAACACATGCGGGCAGCTGGCCCAGACGGGGCCGCAGCGTGATGGACTTTGACTACCGGCGACCTGCACGGGTGGCAGAGGCTGTGGCCTGGCTGCGTGAAGATCCCGAGGCCAAACTGCTGGCCGGCGGGCAAAGTCTGCTGGCGGCGATGAAGTTGCGACTTTCCGAGCCGTCGATGCTGATTGACTTGCAGGACCTGCCGGAACTGAGCGGCATGCGTGCGCAAGACGGCGGTCTGTGGATAGGCGCCATGTGCAGCCACGCCAGCGTGGCCGCATCGCCGCTGGTGCGGCAACTGGCACCCATGCTGGCGCAACTGGCGCAGGGCATTGGCGACCAGCAGATTCGCCAGCGCGGCACGCTGGGCGGCTCGATTGCCAACGCCGATCCGGCGGCCTGCTGGCCAGCCGGCGTGATGGCCCTCAATGGCACGGTCTTCACCGACCGCCGCCAACTGCCGGCCGACGAATTTTTCACCGGTCTTTTCAGCACCGCCCTGGAGCCCGACGAAGTCCTTCTCGGGGTGCAGTTTCCATGCACGCAGCAAGCGCATTACCTCAAGTTTGAGCAGCCGGCCTCACGTTTTGCCCTGACCGGCGTGGCCGTGGCGCGGCTGGGCAGCCAGGTGCGCGTGGCTGTGACCGGTCTGGGCAGCGGCATTTACCGCTGGGAGGCGGCCGAGCAGGCCTTGCAGCGCCGGCTGGCACCCGAAGCGCTGCAGGGTTGCGTGCTGGACATGGGCATCGCCATGGGCGATATTCATGCATCGGCGGAGTTTCGGGCGCACTTGGCTGCGGTGCTGACGCGGCGCACTGTGCAACACATTTTGAAATCATTTTCTGTCTGACAGGCGACTGGCCATGAAACTACAAATCGCATTGATCGGTTACGGTGCCATTGGCGCGGCGGTGCACCGCTTGCTGCTGGCCCATGCCGACCAGGTCGAGGTGGTCGCTGTGTTGGTGCGTGATCGCGCGGCCGCGCAGGCGCAGGCGCCGCAGGCCGCAGCACTGATGGTGGACCGGCTGCCGGACTTGCTGCAGCGCCAGCCCACACTGGTGGTTGAGTGCGCCGGTCACCAGGCGGTGGACTTGTACGGCGTGGCCGTGTTGCAGGCCGGTGTGGACTTGCTGGTGGTGTCCATTGGTGCGCTGGCCGAGCCGGCGCGAGAAGCTGCGCTGGTGCAGGCCGCACGCGCTGCCGGCAAACGTTTGCTGTTGCCGGCCGGTGCCATTGGCGGGGTGGACTGGCTGGCGGCAGCGCGCCTGGCCGGCTTGCGGCAGGTCACCTACCGCTCGCGCAAGCCGCCGCAGGCCTGGGCCGGTAGCGCCGCTGGTCAGCTGCTGGACCTGGCCGCCCTGACCGAAGCGGTGACGTTCTTTCGCGGCTCTGCCCGCCAGGCTGCGCTGCAATACCCGCGCAATGCCAACGTGGCCGCCACGGTCGCGCTGGCGGGTCTGGGCTTTGAAGACACCGCCGTCGAGATGATTGCCGACCCGCATGTGAGCGCCAATGTCCACGAGATTGAGGCCGACGGAGCGGGGGGGCAGATGAGCACCCGCCTGGCCGGCCTGCCGGATCCGCTCAACCCACGCACATCGGTCATGACAGCGCACAGTGTGGTGCGCTGCATCCTCAATGAAACTGCGATAGTCGTGATCTGACGCCCCCGCCCCTGACAAATCACCAAGGAGTCCCGCCATGCTCAAGCCCATCAATTTCCCCAAGTGGATCGAAGCCAACCAGCATTTGCTCAAGCCGCCGGTGGGCAACCAGC
>JBIKHR010000332.1:0-3160 GCA_044362035.1 Polaromonas sp.
CTTACGCCCATGGCGGTGCGCACCAGAACGCCATCGAGGCGGCTTACCGCCATAGTTTTTTTTCGGAGTCCCTGTTTGTGCGCATGCGCGTGCTGAGCCAGCAGGGGCACTGGCAAAGCCATGCCGCGCCATGAGTGAAGCGGCCCCCCAGCAGCGCGACCGCATCGTGGTGATAGGCGCCGGCATGGCCGGGCTGGTAAGTGCGCTGCAACTGGCCACACAAGGCCTTGACGTGACCGTGGTCGAGGCCGGGGCCGGGCCGGGCGGCAAGATGCGCCAGTTGAAAGTTGACGGCGCAGCCATCGACAGCGGCCCTACAGTCTTCACCATGCGTTGGGTGTTTGACGAAATTTTCCAGGCGGCCGGCACCACGCTCGAAGCAGAATTGAAAATCACAAAGCTGCCGGTGCTGGCACGCCACTTCTGGGAAGACGGCAGCAGCCTCGACCTGTTTGCCGATGCGGCCCGCTCGCACGAAGCTGTCAAAGCCTTTGCCGGTGCCGCAGAAGCCCGGCGCTTTGAGGCCTTTTGCCAAACGGCCCGCAAGGTTTACACGGCGCTGGAAGGCCCGTTCATCCGCTCGCCCGTTCCGACCTTCATGCAAATGCCCGGCCGGCTGGGCCTGGGCGGCCTGGGGGTGCTGACGCAAATCGGTCCGCTGCGCAGCCTGTGGGACAGCCTGGGCCAGCACTTCAAGGACCCACGCATGCGCCAGTTGTTTGCGCGCTACGCCACCTACTGCGGCTCTTCACCCTGGCAGGCACCGGCCACGCTCATGCTGATCGCGCAGGTTGAACTCGAAGGCGTGTGGTCGGTGCAAGGCGGCATGCATGCGCTGGCGCAATGCCTGGCGCGGCTGGCGGCAGAGCGCGGCGTGGTCTTCCGGTACGGCTGCGCTGCCCAGCGCATCGATCTGCAAGGCGGGCGCGTCAGCGGCGTGCGCCTGGCCACGGGCGAACTGCTGCCGGCGGGCAGTGTGGTCTTCAATGGCGACGCCGCCGCGCTGCGCGACGGTCTGCTGGGCCAGCCAGTGCAGGCCGCCGTGCCGGCCAAGGCAGCGCCGCGCTCGCTGTCGGCCATCACCTGGTCCATGCACACGCCGACATCGGGCCTGGCGCTGGACCGGCACAACGTGTTTTTCAGGGCCGACTACGCCAGCGAGTTCAAGGATATTTTTGACGCCGGGCGGCTGCCGCAGGCACCCACGGTCTACGTGTGTGCGCAAGACCGCGGCGCCGGCGACACACCACCGCCAAGCCAGGCCGAGCGCCTGCTGTGCCTGGTCAACGCACCGGCCATCGGCGACCAACCGGGCAGCCCTGCCCTTACCCCGGAGGCACTCCAAACATGTCAAACCAACAGCTTTTCCCTTCTGCAACGCTGCGGCCTGACGATTCACCCGGGGCCCAGCCAGCGCACCACGCCGACGGAGTTTCACCAGTTGTTTCCAGCAACGGGCGGCGCGCTCTACGGCCAGGCGACGCACGGCTGGATGTCGGCCTTCGCGAGGCCCGGGGCGCAGAGCCCGATACCGGGTCTGTTTCTGGCGGGAGGCAGCGTGCACCCGGGGCCGGGCGTGCCGATGGCGGCCATGTCGGGCCGGCAGGCGGCCGCGGCCCTGATGGCCAGCCTCGGTTTGACCAAGCGGTCCCCTCCGGTGGCTACCTCTGGTGGTACGTCGATGCACTGAGTGACTGCGGCCAATGGGGGCTGTCCATCATTGCCTTTGTTGGCAGCGTTTTTTCACCCTATTACGCCTGGGCGCAACGCGGCGGCGGCCAGCCTTCGGCTGACAACCATTGCGCGCTGAACGTGGCGCTTTACAGCCGCAAAGCCAAACGCTGGGCCATGACCGAGCGCGGCCAGCGCCACTGCAGCCGCGACGCCAGCGAATTCGTCATCGGCCCCAGCCGGCTGCACTGGGACGGCAGCGCGTTGACCATCGACATCAACGAAATCGGCATGCCGATTCCTCACCGGCTGCAAGGCAGGGTGCGCGTGCATCCACAGGGCCTGTTCAATTTCAGCACGCCGCTGGACGCGCAAGGACGGCACCGCTGGGGACCGCTGGCCCCGCAGGCACGGGTCGAAGTGGAACTGCAACACCCCGGGCAAACATGGAGCGGCCATGGTTACCTGGACTCGAACGAAGGCGACGAGCCGATTGCCCGCGCCTTCACCGAATGGGACTGGTCACGCGGGCAACTGGCAGACGGCAGCACCGCGGTGATTTATGACGTGGAGCCGCAACGCCGGCCCGACCACCCCATGGCCAAGTTGCTGGCCTTGCGCTTCAAGCCCGATGGCAGCATCGAGCCCTTTGAAGCGCCGCCCAGCCAGCGGCTGCCGCGCACGCGCTGGGGCATCGCCAGGCGCATGCGCAGCGACGGCCCGGTCAACGTGGCTCAACAACTGGAAGACACACCGTTTTACCAGCGCGCCGTACTGCAAAGCACGCTGCTGGGCCAGCAGGTCAACAGCTTTCATGAAACGCTGAATGTGCCGCGCCTGGTCTCACCCGTGGTGCAGGCCATGCTGCCCTGGCGCATGCCGCGGCGCGGCTAAAGCAACAAGGCGGCGCTGATCACGGCAGCGTCCAGGCTGTCGAAGCGGGTGTTGTGCCGACCGGTGAGCGGCCCGCCCCCCGGGATCAGCTCGCCGGCCGGACCATAGCCGATCGCCTTGAACTTCCAGACAGCGCCAATCATTTTGAGGTTACCCATGTGCAGTCCTTTGGCGTCAAGCACTTGGCATACATCTGCCTGCAAGGGCTTGAGGATCAAGGTGGGCGCCATCATCAAGGCGGCTTCAACGGCCGCGGGCCTTGCGCCACACAACAAAGTCGTCTTTGGACTGCTGCTGCGTTGGCGGGTACAGGCCGATGGTCGGCCGGCCCTTGAGCACTTCTTCGGTGACGAAATCTTCAAACGCGGTCATCTCGACCGCCTCGTCCGCGATATCGTCGGCCATGTGCGCAGGAATGACGACCACGCCTTCGCGGTCACCGACGATGACATCGCCCGGAAACACAGGCGCATCGCCGCAGCCGATCGGCACGTTGATGTCCATCGCCTGGTGCACCGTCAGGTTGGTCGGTGCTGACGGACGCTGGTGGTAAGTAGGAAAAGGCAAAGCGGCGATCTCGGGTGAGTCGCGAAAG
>JBIKHR010000333.1:0-3158 GCA_044362035.1 Polaromonas sp.
TTCGGCTTGGCCTCGGCCCAGGATGTGCGCGAGCACACCATCAAGTTCGCCACGCAAAACCCGAAGGGTCATCCGATCATGGTCGGCATGGAGAAGTTTGCCGAGATCGTCACCGCCAAGTCCGGCGGCAAGATCAAGGTCAACCTGTTCCCCGCCGGCGTGCTGGGCGGCGACGCACCCAATGTGTCGGCCCTGCAAGGCGGCACCATTGAAATGGTCTCGCTGAATTCCGGTATTTTGGCCAGCCAGGTCAAAGAATTCGCGCTGTACGACTTCCCCTTCCTGTTTGCCAATGCCAAAGAAGCTGACGCTGTGGTCGACGGCCCCTTCGGCAAGAAGATGCACGACAAGCTGCAGGAAAAAGGCATTGTGGGCATCGCCTACTGGGAGCTCGGCTTTCGCAACATGACCAACTCCAAGCGTGCCATCAACAAGGTGGAAGACCTGGCCGGCCTGAAGATTCGCGTCATCCCGAACCCGATCAACCTGGACTGGGTCAAAGCACTGGACGCCAATCCGACACCGATGGCTTTCGGCGAGGTCTATGGCGCGATGGAATCTAAAGCCATCGACGGCCAGGAAAACCCGCTCAACGTGATTCTGGCCAACAAGTTTGCTGAAGTGCAAAAACACCTCACGTTGACCAACCACGTGTACAACCCGCAGTCGGTCATCGTCAGCAAGAAATTCTGGGACGGCCTGAACGCTGCCGAGAAAAAAATCATCACCGACGCCGCCACCGAAGCGACGCAAACCCAGCGCAAAGTGGCCCGTGACGCCGCCAGCGGCAACCTGGCTGACCTGAAGAAAGCCGGCATGCAAGTCACCGAACTGCCCGCCGCCGAAATGACCAAGCTGCGCGACAAGATGAAGCCGGTCATCACCAAGTACTCGGCCAGTGTGGGCGAAGCCACGGTCAATGAAATGATGGCTGAGCTCGCCAAGCTGCGCAAGTAAAGCGATTCGGGCCAGCCCTGTCCCTGCGGGCCGGGCTGGCCTCTTTCTGATAGCTAATTGCTGATTACCCATGACCCAGACACGCATCGCCATTGCTGGCGCAGGCTACATCGGCCAGGCCCACATGGCCGTGGCCCGGGCCAGTGCGCATGTCATGTTGTCGGCTGTTGTCGATCCCTCGCCGGCGGCTGCTGTTCTAGCGGCTGAGGCCGGCGTTCCGCTTTACCAGAGCCTTGAAGAATTACTCACCAGGGACAGACCCGACGGTTTGATCCTGGCAACCCCCAACCCCTTGCATGTGCCGCAGGCTCTGCAATGCATAGACGCCAAGCTGCCGATCCTGCTGGAAAAGCCGATTGCCACCACCGTGGCCGAAGGCGCCAAGCTGGTGCAGCGCGTCCAAGAGACCGGTGCCCGCGTGCTGATAGGTCACCACCGTGCGCACAGCCCGATCATGGCCAAAGCGCGTGAAGTCGTGGCCTCCGGCCAGCTCGGTCAACTGGTGGCCGTGATGGGCAGCGCCACCTTTCTCAAGCCCGATCACTACTACGCAGACGCACCGTGGCGCCGCGAGGCCGGTGCCGGCCCGATCCTGCTGAACATGATTCACGAGGTGCACAACCTGCGCATGCTGTGCGGCGACATCGTGGCCGTGCAGGCCTTTGCCTCGAACGCCACGCGCGGCTTTGCGGTGGAAGACACGGTGGCCATCAACCTGCGTTTTGCCAGCGGCGTGCTGGGCACTTTTTTGCTGTCAGACACTGCGGCCTGCGCGCGCAGCTGGGAGCAAACGAGCCGCGAGAACAAGGCTTACCCCAGCTATGACGACGAAGACTGCTACGTCATCACCGGCACCAACGGCAGCCTGTCGGTGCCGACCATGCGGCTGAAAACTTACCCGCGGCCGGAAGACCGTTCGTGGTGGAAAGAGTTTGAAGTCGGCGTGGTGGGCATGGTGCGCGATGACCCGCTCAAGCACCAGATGGAGCACTTCGGCCAGGTCGTGCGCGGCGAGGCCGAGCCGCTGGTCAGTGCGCAAGATGGCTTGCTGAATCTGCGCATCACCGAAGCCATTGCCGAAGCCGCCCGCAGCGGACAGACTGTTAATCTCAGCAGTGCCTGAAGTCGCACTGGCTTCTCGTGCTTTCAACCCATCCCAACCGTCCAACCTTTCAGGAATCCCCATGAAAATCCTCATGCTGCACGGCATCAACCACAACATGTTCGGCAAGCGCGACCCGGCCCAGTACGGCACCATCACGCTCGACGAGATCAATGCCTCGCTGGTCAGCCTGGGCAAAGAGTTGGGCACCACCATCGAGGCCTACCAGACCAACAGCGAAGGCGACATGTGCGAGCGCATTCACCAGGGCTATGCCGATGGTGTGGACGCGGTGCTGATCAACGCCGGTGCCTGGACGCATTACAGCTACGGCATCCGCGACGCGCTGGCCATCCTGACCTGCCCGATCGTCGAGCTGCACATGTCCAACATCCACGCGCGCGAAGCCTTTCGCCACGTCTCGGTGTTTGCTGAAATCGTCAAGGGCCAGATTTGCGGCTTCGGCGTTGACAGCTACCTGCTGGCGCTGCGTGCCGCGGTATCGGCCGTCAAGTCGGCCAAATAAATCTCTCTCACCCCTATTGCTTCTTCATGCGCATCAACGGCCACACCGAAGTCATTGCCCACATTGGATTTCCGACGCACGCCTTCAAGGCGCCGATGATCTACAACCCCTACTTTGAACAGCAGGGTATCAATGCACTGGTGGTGCCCATGGGTTGCAAGGTTGAGGACTACCCGGTCTTTTTGCGCGCCATCTTCAAGCTGAGCAACATCCGCGGCGCGCTGATCACCATGCCGCACAAGGTCAGCACGCTGGTGCTGCTTGACGAGGTCTTGCCCGCTGCCGCCATTGCCGGTGCCTGCAACGCGGTGCGGCTCGGCCCGCAAGGCCAGTTGCAGGGCGATATGTTTGATGGCGAAGGTTTTGTGCGCGGCGTGCTGCGCAAGGGTTTCAAGCTGCAGGGCACGCGCGTGCTGGTGGCTGGTGCGGGCGGTGTCGGCTCGGCAATTGCGGCCTCGCTGGCGGCTGCGGGCGTGGCGGCCATCAGCTTGTTTGACGTGAACGCGGCGGCTGCAGATGCGCTGGCCGGCCGGCTGCGCGCCCACTACCCCGCGCTGCAAGTGGCTACCGGCA
>JBIKHR010000334.1:0-3152 GCA_044362035.1 Polaromonas sp.
CCATCTCGCCGCGCAGCCACAGGCGCACGTCGGTGGCAACCTGGTCGTTTCTGGAGCGGCCGGTGTGCAGGCGCTTGCCGGCGTCGCCCACCAACTGGGTCAGGCGCGCTTCGATGTTGAGGTGAACGTCTTCCAGGTCGAGCTTCCACTCAAAGGCCCCGGACTCGATCTCGGCCGTGATCTGCGCCATACCGCGCTGGATGTCGGCATGGTCGGCCGCGCCGATGATGCCTTGCGCCGCCAGCATCTCGGCATGCGCCAGACTGCCCGTGATGTCGGCCTGCCACAGGCGCTTGTCAAAGAAGACACTGGCGGTGTAGCGCTTGACCAGCTCGCTCATGGGCTCTGAAAACAGCGCCGACCAGGCTTGGGATTTTTTGTCGAGTTGGTTTGTCATAAGAGCGGGATTTTATCGGGGGGAATGGGGGAGGTCCGGCGGCTGGATGCCATGGCGCCAGCCCGGGACGTTGACGTAGTACCGCAAGGCCTTGCCCTGGTGCTCGGTCCAGAGCACCTGGGCTTGGACCAGTGCTGCCAGATCCCGGGTGGCGGTGGCTTTCGATGTGCCGGTCATCTTCATGTATTTCTCGGCATTCAGCCCGCCCAAAAAGCCGCCATCGCCGTCGTCGAGCAGCCGCTGGATGACTTTGCGTTGGCGGGGGCTGAGGGGGGTCTGGTGGTGTTGGGCCCAAAAGCGGGATTTGACCAGGGCGTCACTCACCAGCCTGCTGGCGTCTTCGCAGGCCAGCGCCCACATCTGCGCAAACCAGCACACCCATTCGGACACATCGCATGCGCCATGTTGAGCTTTTTGCAGCGCGCTGTAGTACTCGCGCCGGTGCAGCAGGATTTGCCGCGACAGGCTCACCAGACGTTGCGGCGCTGCGGCGTCCTGGGCCATGGCCAGGTCCACGATGGCGCGGCCGATGCGGCCGTTGCCATCTTCGAAAGGGTGAATGCTTTCAAACCAGAGGTGCGCCATGGCGGCGCGCACCAGCCCATCGGGCCGGGGACCGCTTGCGCCCGGGCGGGTCTGGTCAAACCAGGCCAGAAAGGCTTTCATGTCTTGCGCCACCCTGGGTGAGGGCGGCGCTGTGTAGTGCACCACCTCGCGGCCCAGCTTACCGCTGACGATCTGCATCGGGTCGGCATGGTCGCGCCAGCGACCTACGGCGATGCGCTGCATGCCGCTGGTGCCATTAGGAAACAGCGCTGCATGCCAAGCGAACAAACGGTCTTCGTTAAGCGCAGCGGCGAAGTTGGCTGTGGCGTCTTCGACGACTTCCACCAAACCATCCACCTGGCTGCTGCTGGGCGTCGGGTTGTCTTCGTGCAAGCCCAGGCGCCGCATCACCGATGAACGCACCGACGCCGGGTTCAGCGCTTCGCCTTCAATGGCGGCGCTTGAAATCACTTCATCGACCCACAGCGACTGGACAATGTCGTCAGCCATGCCGGTCGCCATCAACTGCCCGGCCAGCGTGCCTTGTTTTTGGCGTGCAAAGGCAATGGCAGCGGTCACGGCTTCACCCTGAGCGACGAGTTGCGGCCACTCGGGTGTTTGCCAGATCAGGACGGATGAGGCGGTCATGAGCTGTATTTTAGCGTAACCGGCTCATTTTGTGAGCCGTATTTCGTCAAATACGGCTCAAACGACTCCAACAGCCCTCAGCCCGTGTTCCGCAGCCCCGCCGCAATGCCGTTGATCGAGAGGTGGATGCCGCGCTGCACGCGTTCGTCGGCTTTGCCTTCGCGGTAGCGGCGGATCAGCTCGACTTGCAGGTGGTGCAGCGGGTCGATGTACGCAAAGCGGTGGCGGATGGAGCGTTGCAGGGCGGCGTTGCCGGCCAGGCGCTGTTTGTGGCCGGTGATCTGCCCCAGCGCGTCGGCGGTGCGCTGCCATTCGGCTTCGATGGTGGCGAAGGTTTTTTTGCGCAGGCGGGTGTCGCTCACCAGTTCGGCGTAGCGTGAGGCCAGGGCCAGGTCGCTCTTGGCCAGCACCATGTCCATGTTGCTCAGCAGGGTGCTGAAAAACGGCCACTGTTTGTACATTTTTTGCAGCATCGCCAGGCCTTCCTTGCGCGTGTGCGGGCCGGCGTCCAGCCAGCTGTTGACCGCCGAGCCAAAGCCGTACCAGCCGGGCAGGGCCAGGCGGCACTGGCCCCAGCTGAAGCCCCAGGGAATGGCGCGCAAGTCTTCTATTTTTTGGTTTGCCTTGCGGGAGGCCGGGCGTGAGCCGATGTTGAGTTCGGCAATTTCGCGGATGGGCGTGGCGCTGAAAAAGTAGTCGGTGAAGCCCGGGGTCTCGTACACCAGCGCGCGGTAGGCGGCCATGCTGGAGGCGGACAGTTGGCTGGCGGCTTCCAGAAAGGCTTTGCTGGCCGGCTTGGTGGGCTGCAAGAGCGTGGCTTCGAGCGTGGCGGCGACCAAGGTTTCGAGGTTGCGCCGGCCGATCTCGGGGTTGGCGTATTTGGAGCCGATCACTTCGCCTTGCTCGGTCAGGCGAATCTGCCCGCGCACGGTGCCCGGTGGCTGCGCCAGGATGGCCTGGTAGCTGGGGCCGCCGCCGCGCCCCACCGTGCCGCCGCGGCCATGGAACATGCGCAGCTGGATGTTGTGCGAGTTGGCCAGTTGGTCAAACAGCTCGACCAGCGCCATTTCTGCGCGGTACAGCTCCCAGTTGCTGGTGAAGATGCCGCCGTCCTTGTTGCTGTCGGAGTAGCCCAGCATGATGTCTTGCTCGGCGCCACTGCGTTGCACCAGCGCGGCCACGCCGGGCAGCTGGTAGAACTCGCGCATGATGGGCGCGGCGTTGCGCAGGTCTTCAATGGTTTCAAACAGCGGCACGACGATCAGGTCGTTGACCGGGGCGCTGTGGGTTGAATCGGCTGAAAGCGTGCCGCGCATCAGGCCGACTTCTTTTTGCAGCAGCAGCACTTCGAGCAGGTCGCTGACGGTTTCGGTGTGGCTGATGATGTAGTGGCGAATGGCCTGGTGGCCGTAGCGCTGGCGGGCGGTCAGGGCGGCTTCAAAAATCGCCAGCTCGCCGCGGGTGTGCGCCGAATAGCTGGCACCGATGACGCGCAGCGGCCGTGCGTCGGCCAGCAGGCGCAGCAGCAGCGTGCGCTTGTCGGCTTCGTTCAAGCTGGCGT
>JBIKHR010000074.1:0-10328 GCA_044362035.1 Polaromonas sp.
CAACTCGGCCAAGGAATCGGCCAAGGTGCTGATCGAGGCCATCAAAAAGAACATCAAACCGCGCGACATCGTCACCAAGAAGGCGATTGAAAACGCCGTGGCCGTGATCATGGCCACTGGCGGCTCGACCAACGCCGTGCTGCACTTCCTGGCGATTGCCCATACGGCAGGCGTCGAGTGGACGATTGACGACTTCGAGCGTATCCGCGTCAAAACCCCCGTCTTGTGCGACTTGAAGCCCAGCGGCAAATACCTGGCGGTTGATCTGCACCAGGCCGGCGGCATTCCGCAGGTCATGAAAATGCTGCTCAAAGCCGGCCTCTTGCACGGCGACTGCCTCACCATCTCCGGCCAGACCATTGCCGAAGTGCTCAAAGACATACCCGACGCACCGCGCGCCGACCAGGACGTGATACGCCCCATCGACAAACCCATGTACGCACAAGGTCACCTGGCCGTGCTCAAGGGCAACCTTTCGCCTGAGGGCTGTGTGGCCAAGATCACCGGCCTGAAAAACCCGGTCATGACCGGTCCCGCCCGCGTTTTTGACGACGAACAGTCGGCACTGGCCGCCATTTTGGCCGGCAAGATCAAGGCCGGCGACGTGATGGTGCTGCGCTACCTGGGCCCCAAAGGCGGCCCCGGCATGCCCGAAATGCTGGCCCCTACAGGCGCCTTGATTGGTGCGGGCCTGGGCGAGAGCGTCGGCCTGATCACAGACGGCCGCTTCTCCGGCGGCACGTGGGGCATGGTGGTTGGCCACGTCGCACCCGAAGCGGCGGCTGGTGGCAACATAGCCTTTATCAAGGAAAACGACTCCATCACCATTGACGCCAAACAATTGTTGCTGCAACTCAATATCAGCGACGCTGAGCTGGCCGCCCGCAAGGTCGGCTGGAAAGCACCACTGCCGCGCTACACCCGCGGCGTGCAGGCCAAGTTCGCGTTCAATGCCTCCAGCGCCAGCAAGGGCGCTGTGCTCGACGACTACTGATCAAAAACCTCACCAGTCCGGTCCACCCACCAGGAATCATCATGAAAAAACCCGCATTGCTTACGCTCACCCTGCTTGCCGGTCTGCTGAGCGCCACGCCCGCGCTGGCGGACATGAAACTGGCCGCTGCCAAAAACTGCATGGCCTGCCATGCGGTGGACAAAAAACTGGTCGGCCCGTCCTACAAGGATGTGGCTGCCAAATACGCCAGCCAGAAAGACGCACTGGACAAGTTGTCCGCCAAGGTCATCAAGGGTGGCGCAGGTGTGTGGGGCCCGGTGCCCATGCCGGCCAACGCACAGGTAACGCCGGATGAGGCCAAAAAACTGGTGAGCTGGATCCTGACGCAGAAGTAAAACCATCAAGTTTTCACCCTTGCTGACGATTTAGAGCTTGACCATGTTCAAGCACAACATCCGCCCTCTAGCCCCTCTTGCATTGGCCTGGCTGCTGTCGGCCATGCTGGGCACGGCCGCGGCACAGACTGCCAAACGGGTGAGCCCGCCCGCTGCGCCCGCAGAGCCCCGCCCCGCTTGCGTGGTGGCAGAGTTCAAGGGCCTAGGGCTGAACACCCATGACCCGCAGGAGCGCTCCGTCAAGGCAGCGCAGTGGCTGCAACGCAATGGCTCGGCCTGCACACTGGCCCAAGCCATCACCATCACTTCCAACCGGTCCGCCTGGCTGGGAACGGCTGACACGCCCCTGCTGATGGCCAGCATTGAAGGCATGGTCGAAAGCCGGCAAAGCGCCGCTGCTGCGGCACAGGCTGCGACAGCGGCTGCCAAGCCGTTGACAACACCCGGAACCCCGCCAGCTGCGACACCGGTTGCGGCAGCTGCAGCAAACCCTGCGGCAGCCCCAGCTCCCGCAGCGGCAACGACAACAACGTCCGGCGTAGCACCCGCCCCGACCAACCGCCCTGCGGCAGCAGCGCCCGTGGCAGTGCCTGTGGTGGTACCTGTCGCAGTGCCGGCAGCGCAAGCCGCCAGACCGGCTTCCTGACTGTCTCACCGACTGACGGGCGGCATCAGCGGCGGGTCACTTGAACCCGTTCAAAAACTCCAGTATGTCCTCGCGCACTGACCCGGTGACATCCAGGTCAGAGCAAAAATCCGCCTTGGGCGCGTTGAAACAGTTTCCGGTGGCAGGGTCACGGCCGCCGGAGGCGCGGCACCAGTGCGGGTTGGTGCTGTACCAGCAACGGTTGGCCGGTTGCTGGGGTGGATTTTCATCGTCAAAGGCATGTGTGGTGTTGAGCAGTCGCCTTTGCAGGGTAGCCCATTTCAGCAAATTCGGGTCGCAGGCACTTATATCTGTAGCGCTGCCCGGCGGCTCCAGTTCGGCAGTGATCAAAAACAAGGGCGCATAAAACGGCCCCAGTGCCGGACGCGCGGCCTGAGACACACCGACGCCGTGCGGATGCGGTGTGCGCTGCCAGCTCCAGCAAGCTGGGTAAATCGACACCCCGGCCCGGAACAGACCCCGGTGCGTGTCGGTGATGGACTTTTCATCGGTCAATGCCCGAAGCACGCTCCAGCCGCCCTGGCTGCCGCCCAACAAAAAAATGCGTTTGGCATCCACGTGTGGCTGCAAGGCAAGCCAGCGGGCGGCGGCAAAAGCATCGCGGGCGCGGGTGTTCGCGCCCAGCGCTGAAAAAGCACCCCCGTGCTGGCTGACAGGTGCGTCGATTTTTCGCCAGTTTGCAATAAAACCACGGCTCCAGAAGCTGTCGAGCACCAGCACATTGAACCCCCGGGCCTTGAACCAGCGGGCGTGCCCGTAGTCGATGCTGCCGGGCCCGCCAACGCCGCCGTGCTGAATGACCAGCGTCGGGTGTTGGCCCCCGGACGCCACCGGGTTCCAGCTGGCCAGCAGCTTGCCCGACTGTGCTTTGGACCAATCGGGAATCAAGGGCACATGCCGGGCCAGACCAAAACGCGGCGCCTGGTCATTAAGCGCCTGCTGGCCAAAGCCCAGCGCCCTCACCTCTTGCTGCGATGGCGGCTCGACCCGGACGATGGGCGGCGGCTCGTCATAGTCATTGCCCCAAAAGGCTTGAACCGGCCCGGAAAAGGCCCAGACAACACTGGCCAGCAGGCAGGAAAAAGCCCGCCGGCAGCGGGCTTTTTCAGACCCCGATGTCAGCGGGCGGGGCGGCATGTCAGCTCTTTTCAGACAGCTGATCAAGGATGGCCGGGTTCTCCAGCGTCGAGGTGTCTTGCGGAATGGCGTCGCCTTTGGCAATGCCGCGCAACAGGCGGCGCATGATCTTGCCGCTGCGGGTCTTGGGCAGGTTGTCGCCAAAGCGGATTTCCTTGGGCTTGGCGATCGGTCCGATCTCCTTGCCGACCCAGTCGCGCAGCTCCTTGGCAATTGCCTTGGCTTCTTCGCCGGTGGGGCGGGCCCGCTTGAGCACCACAAAGGCCACGATGGCCTCGCCGGTCACGTCGTCAGGGCGGCCGACCACGGCAGCTTCGGCGACCAGCGCCGAGTGAGCGACCAGCGCCGACTCGATCTCCATGGTGCCCATGCGGTGACCGGAGACATTGAGCACGTCGTCAATGCGGCCGGTGATGCGAAAGTAACCACGGTCTTCGCTGCGCACTGCGCCGTCACCGGCCAGGTAGTAAGTGCCGCCCATTTCAGCCGGGAAGTAGCTTTTGGCAAAACGCTCGGGGTCGTTCCAGATGGTGCGGATCATCGAAGGCCAGGGCCGCTTGATGACCAGCATGCCGCCTGAGCCGTTGGGCACATCGGCGCCAACTTCATCGACGATGGCGGCCATGATGCCGGGCAGTGGCAGCGTGCAACTGCCAGGCACCAGCGGGGTGGCGCCAGGCAGCGGCGTCATCATGTGGCCGCCGGTTTCAGTCTGCCAGAAGGTGTCCACGATCGGACATTTTTCATGGCCGATGTTTTTGTAGTACCACATCCAGGCTTCGGGGTTGATGGGCTCGCCCACCGAACCAAGAATGCGCAGGCTGCTCAGGTCGGAGGCATCGGGGTGCACCTTCGGGTCGGCCTCGGCGGCCTTGATGAGCGAGCGGATGGCCGTCGGGGCGGTGTAGAACACGCTGACCTTGTGGCGCTCGATCATTTGCCAGAAACGGCCAGCGTCCGGGTAAGTCGGCACGCCTTCAAAAATAACCTGGGTGGCGCCAGCGGCCAACGGGCCGTAGGCGACATAGGTGTGACCGGTGATCCAGCCGATGTCGGCCGTGCACCAGAAGACATCAGTGGGGCGAATGTCAAAGGTCCAGTCCATGGTCAGCTTGGCCCACAGCAAATAGCCGCCGGTGCTGTGCTGCACGCCCTTGGGTTTGCCGGTCGAGCCGGAGGTGTACAAGATGAACAGTGGATGCTCAGCGCTGACAAACTCGGGCTCGCACACGGCGGACTGGGCGGCCATGGCTTCGTGCATCAGGCTGTCACGGCCGGCGACCATGTTGCAAGCCGTCTTTGTACGCTGGTAAACGATGACGTTCTTGATGGACTCGCAACCGCCCATGGCGATGCCTTCATCAACGATGGCTTTGAGGGGCAGTTCCTTGCCGCCGCGCAACTGGTAGTTGGCCGTGACCACCGCCACAGCGCCGGCGTCCTGAATGCGCTCTTGCAGGCTCTTGGCCGAAAAGCCGCCGAACACCACCGAGTGGGTGGCGCCAATGCGGGCGCAGGCCTGCATGGCCACCACGCCCTCGACCGTCATGGGCATGTAGATGACAACGCGGTCACCCTTTTTAACGCCCATGCCTTTGAGCACGTTGGCGAACTGGCAGACCTTGGCGTGCAGTTCTTTGTAAGTGACGTTTGTCACCTTGCCGTCATCGCTTTCGAAGATGATGGCTTTTTGTTGCTCAGTGGGTGTGCCCAGATGGCGGTCCAGGCAGTTATACGATGCGTTGATCAGGCCATCGGCAAACCACTTGTAAAACGGTGCGTTCGACTCGTCCAGGGTTTGGGTGAAGGGTTTCTTCCAGCTGAGGTTCTCGCGGGCCAGGCGGGCCCAGTAGCCTTCAAAGTCGATTTCGGCTTCTTTGCACAGTGCATCATAGGCAGCCATGCCAGAAATGCGAGCCTGTTTGATAAAGGACGGATCCGGGTTGAAAACCCGGTTTTCTACCAGTGTTGACTCAATGGCCGATTGCGGTGCACTCATGAGCTGTCTCCTCTTTATCTCAATTATAAAAATTCCTAACCAAAGCCAAATGTCGCGGCTGGCACTTACAAGCCACTGACTGGCGTCAAGCTTACAAGGCCCTGCAAAACAAGCCAACAAGGTCAATCCCCTACAATTTTCATCTTCACACCTAAGTTCACCATGGCAAACCCAAAACCCAACAACACACCCCAAATGCGCCCCGTCCCACGTTTCATTTTTGCCAGCCGCTGGCTTCAGCTGCCTTTGTACCTGGGCTTGATCGTGGCGCAAGGTGTCTATGTGTTCCACTTTTTGGTGGAACTCGTGCATTTGGTTGAAGCGGTTTTTGGCAGCCAGACGGCCTTGCAGGCCCTGGTCAACAGCATCGGCTACAAAACCGATGTAGCCATCACCTCGCTCAATGAGACGGTGATCATGCTGGTGGTGCTGGCGCTGATTGACGTGGTCATGATCTCCAACCTCCTGATCATGGTCATCGTTGGCGGTTATGAGACCTTTGTCAGCCGCATGAACCTGGAAGAGCACCCGGACCAACCCGAGTGGCTGAGCCATGTGAACGCCTCGGTGCTCAAGGTCAAGCTGGCAACAGCCATCATCGGCATCAGCTCTATCCACCTGCTCAAGACCTTCATCAATGCGGCCAACTATGACCTCAAGGTGCTGATGTGGCAGACCATCATCCACATCGTTTTCCTGCTCAGCGCGCTGGCCATTGCCTACACCGACAAGCTGATGGTGCGCGACAGCAGCGCTGAGCACTGAACAACAAGCCAGTAACCACACCCATGACCACGAACATCCAACAAGCCGACCTCATCGAATCCGTGGCTGCGGCCTTGCAATTCATCAGCTACTACCACCCGGCCGACTACATTGCCCACCTGGCGCGCGCCTACGAGCGCGAGCAAAGCCCGGCCGCCAAAGACGCCATTGCCCAGATCCTGACCAACTCCAAGATGAGCGCCATCGGCCACCGCCCCATCTGCCAGGACACCGGCATCGTCAACGTGTTCATCAAGATCGGCATGGATGTGCGCCTGACAGGCTTCACCGGCAGCTTTGAAGACGCCATCAACGAAGGCGTGCGCCGTGGCTACAACCACCCCGACAACACGCTGCGCGCCAGCATCGTGGCCGACCCGCACTTTGACCGTAAAAACACCAAGGACAACACCCCGGCGGTGATCTTCACCGAGCTGGTGCCCGGCAACAAGATTGACGTGACCGTGGCCGCCAAGGGCGGGGGTTCCGAGAACAAAAGCAAGTTGGCCATGCTCAATCCGGGCGACTCCATCGTGGACTGGGTACTTAAGACCGTGCCGACCATGGGCGCCGGCTGGTGCCCGCCCGGCATGCTGGGCATCGGCATTGGCGGCACCGCAGAAAAAGCCGTGCTGATGGCCAAGGAAAGCCTGATGGACGACCTCGACATGTACGAGCTGCAAGCCAAAAGCTCGGCCGGTAGCCAACTGGACAAGGTCGAGGAAATGCGGCTGGAGCTGTTTGACAAGGTTAACGCGCTGGGCATAGGCGCGCAGGGCCTGGGCGGCCTGACCACCGTGCTCGACATCAAGATCAAGATGTACCCGACCCACGCCGCCAGCAAGCCGGTGGCCATGATTCCGAACTGCGCCGCCACGCGCCACGCGCACTTTGTGCTTGACGGCAGCGGCCCGGCCTACCTGACGCCGCCCAGTCTGGACCTGTGGCCCAACGTGCAGTGGACGCCCGACTACGTCAAAAGCAAAAAGGTCAACCTTGACACGCTCACCAAGGCCGAAGTGGCCAGCTGGAAGCCGGGTGACACGCTGCTGCTCAACGGCAAGATGTTGACCGGCCGCGATGCCGCCCACAAGCGCATCGCCGACATGCTGGCCAAGGGCGAAAAATTGCCCGTGGACTTCACCAATCGCGTCATCTATTACGTCGGCCCGGTGGACCCCGTGGGCGATGAAGCGGTGGGCCCCGCTGGCCCGACCACCTCTACCCGCATGGACAGCTTCACCGAGATGATGCTGGGCCAGACCGGCCTGATCTCGATGATCGGCAAAGCCGAGCGCGGCCCGGTCGCCATCGAGGCGATCAAAAAGCATCAGAGCGCCTACCTGATGGCCGTGGGCGGCGCCGCCTACCTGGTCAGCAAAGCCATCAAAACCGCCAAGGTGGTCGGCTTTGCCGACCTGGGCATGGAAGCCATCTACGAGTTCGACGTGGTCGACATGCCCGTGACCGTGGCCGTCGATTCAGGCGGCACGAGCGCCCACATCACCGGCCCGGCCGAATGGCAAAAGAAGATCGCCACCGGCCAGTACAAGCAAATTCCTGTCAAGGCGGTCTGAAGCGGTTCGCGCCTCCCTTTAAAACGCCAACAACATGTGGCGCGGCAAACGCGGCTGCGCTTGCTGGCTTTGCCGGCATTGAGACCTTTGCCCGACCAGCCCAGCACCAGCGAAGCCACCGCAACGGGCGTTCGCTTTGTGACGACCGGAGAGCCAGCAGCACTGACGGCTGCGGTGCAGCGCTGGCTGGCCCTGGACCAGACCTCAGTGCAAATGACGGGGCTTGCGGCCGCCACCGTGGCCGGAGCCACCAGATGAGCCCCCCTGCCCGCGCGGCGGTTTGCCCAGTTGCATCGAGTTGACCAGCGAGTCAAAACGGCGCTCAAACAGCTTGTCTACGGCGGTCACCACTTCGCCCAGCTCAGCGGCGTCAAAGTGGCGCTCCATCAGGGCAATGGTGTCTTGCACCAGCAAGTCGCGCTGTACCTGCATGATGGCGGCGGGCGTCGGGCCGACAAAGTACATGGCGAAGTCATCGCGGGCGTCTTCGCCGTTGTCTTCTTCTTCCTCGTCAAAGTCAGCGTCATAAAACGTCACCTCAATGGGCGCGCCGCAGTCGGCCAGATCGTTCAAGCCCATGCACATCTCGTCAAGTGCCTGCCGAAAGTCCTCGTCACCCGACACCGTCCAGCAAAGGTGCAGCAAATGCGTCTTGGTGTCGAGCCGAATGCCGGGCTCTTCTTCGTAGGCGCTGGCAGCGCCTTCCACCAGCGACTTGGCACCGGCGTAAGTCCACAAGGGCTTGAGCGCTTCCTGCAACTGGTCAAAGCCGACATCAGCGCGCAAGGGCACCTCGCCGTGGACATGAATTTCAAAAGGGGAGTTGTAACGGGGCATGCTTTGATCTTACCCATTTCAGGTGCGCTGGTGCCTGGGACGGGGGTCGAACCCGTACGCCCGCTATGAACGAAGCGGCGGATTTTAAGTCCGCTGTGTATACCAATTTCACCACCCAGGCGAAGCCGCTATTGTCACCAAAAAAACCCTGTTTTCCGCCCTCGGCCGCAAAAGCAGCCCTGGGCGGGCCGGCTGAGCCAGTGGGCGGCTCTGCTTGGGCTTCAAGCCTGCATCAGGCTGACCGCCTGAAACAGCGCGCGCAGCGTGGGCTCTTCCATGTTGCGGGTGATAAAGACCAGGCGCGAACCGGTGTCCAGACTGGGCCAGCGGTCCAGCGGCAGCGGCGGGTGAAAGACATGGCCCACGCCCTGCACCACCACCGGATTACCCTCCACGTTGACGATGCCCTTGACGCGCAGCAAGTCCTTGCCGCGCAGCGAGATCACCAGTTCCATGGCCGATGAGAAAGAGGCCCAGGTGAAAGGTGCATCAAAGCGCAGCGAAAAGGTTTTGACGGCCGGGTCGTGCCGGGCCGGCAGGCGCTGCCCCAGGTAGGCGGCCGCAGGCTCGTCGGCCGCCACACGCGGCTTGAGCTCGCCCAGAAAGTGCAAGGTGTCGTTGCCGGCCCGGGCACTCGAAAGGCCAATGCCGATCAGGTCTGCCGGGTCCAGCTCGCCCTGGCTGCAACGCCGGATGTCGGCGCGCGGGTTGATCAGGGCAATGGCCGCCGTCAAGTCGGCCATAGCGGCCTCATTAGACAGATCGCATTTGGTCAAAAAGATGCGGTCGGCCAGGGCAATCTGATGCTCTGGCTCGGGGAACTCAGCCAGCTGCGTCAAGGCATTGGCTGCGTCCACCAGCGTGACCACGCCGTCCAGCCGGTAATGCGCGCCCAGCATGGTGTCGCTGGCCAGGGTTTGAATGACGGGCGCAGGATCAGCCAGCCCGGTGGTTTCAATGATGACGCGGTCGAAGTCTGGAATCTGCCCGGCACGCCGCTCGCCAAACAGCTCGCGCAGAGTTTCCTGCAAGTCGGTACGCACCGAACAGCACAGACAGCCGTTGGCCAGCAGGCTGACGTTCTCGGACGACATCTTGACCAGGTCGTTGTCAATGCCGATCTCGCCGATCTCGTTGATCACCACGGCCACCCGGTTCATGTCCGGGTGCCGCAGCAAACGGGTGATCAGCGTGGTCTTGCCACTGCCCAGAAAACCGGTGATGAGGGTGACCGGAATTTTCCCGGCAAGAGGGTCGCGCTTCATCGCGGGGGCAGGCGCATTCAGAGGTTCATTTCCAGGATGTACAGGCCGCCACCAAAGCGGTCCACGGTGTAGACCAGTTTGCGCTCATCGACAAACACGTCGTTGAGTTGAATCGCACCCGCCGGGGCCAGGCGCGGTGTGCCCGGCACAAAGTAAGCCACCTCTTCCACCTGGTAAGGGTTGCTGGTGTCATAGACACGCACGCCGGCGTTGAAGAAGGTGCCGATGGTCAGGGTGTCTGACTGAAAGGAGACAGGCAGCGGCAGGTTTTCATGCAGGTTGTGCGCGCCAAAGCGGCCGCCGCGTTTGGCAAACGCGTCATACGGCGGTGCCGGAAAGGTGGAGATGGGCACGGGGTTGGCGTCCGAGCGGGCATCGACCATCCAGACCAGCTTGGGCCAGTCCTTGCCGTCGTCCTGCACACATTCGTCGCTGACCACCCAGAGGCCGCGGTCAAACAGCGGCAGCACGGTGTGTGTGAAACCGTTGAAAGGCGGCGAATGGTTCCAGTGCGAAACGATCTTGATGTCCGAGGGCTTGGAAATGTCGAGCACGATGGCGCCGCCGTCGATGTAGCCCACATACGCGCGGTCAGGGCGCTGAAGAAACACATTGGTGTTGTGCGCCCGAAAGCCGGTGTCAAACTGCTTGGGCAGGCGCGCCGGCGGCGGTGTGGTGTCACCCACGCGCGTGCCCGGGTACCACCAGCGACCGGTCTCAACCGGCTTGGA
>JBIKHR010000075.1:0-10305 GCA_044362035.1 Polaromonas sp.
AACGCTTGACGTGTTCGGAGAGGCTGTAGCCGCCTCCTTTTTCAGGGGCCGGTTTGAGCGCGGGCTGCGCCGCTTCAGGCAGGGTCGCGCCCGGCATGGCCACCACAGCAGCGGCAGCTGCTCCCGTCGCCGCAGCGCCGAAGAAGAAGCCCCGGCGGGAAGGTTTGGATTGGCTGTCTTGCATGGCGGCTCCGCAAAAGGTAAGAATTCAAGTGCATAAGCATGGTACGTCAGTCATTGACACGGGGCAACGAAACATTTCAATGAAGAGGGTCAAACCAAGGGAAAACGCTAGGCAAATGGATCGACCTGTTAAGCCGTTCGGGTTAGTTTAAAACCGGCCGGACTGCCTGCCGGCTTCAGGTCAGCATGTCAAAACCCTGCGCCTCGACACTGGTGAAGCTGTGCGTGAAATGGGCCACGCATTTGTAAAAGCGCGACCTGGGATGCGCGGCCACCGTGTCACACATCTGCTGCGCCCAGGGCTGCACATGCCGCGTGAAAAATTCCCGCTGGCGCGTCAGGTTGGCCACTTCAACATCATCACCGGCGATCAGATAACGCATCACCTCGCAGAGGTAGGCGTAGTGGTCTTCAGTCTCGGCCATGGTGTCGCCCCTCGTCAGGCCCAGCTCGGCCAGTTCGCCACGCAGGGCCGCCAGCGGCTTCTCGTTCAAAAACCCACTGAGGTAATGCGAGCCGAAGAGGTAGACCTCGGGCTTGCCGACGCCGCCGAACAGGGCGTCATATTCGTCAGCCACCTCTTGCGCCGACATGGCGCGCGCCGCGGCCACCAGTTCGCTCCAACTGGCTTCGAGCAGGGCACCGGCGGCCGGCGCCTCGGTCACGGCCAGGCGCATGCTTTCGAGCAAGGCCGGCGTGGGCGCCGCATAAAACAAGGCGGCCAGCAGGCCGTAGATTTCAGCGCGGGCGGTTTCTTCGTCCAGGGTGGACGGCACAAGGATGGCGGGCTGCATGCGTGGGGTGTCTTCCTGATGTAGGACGCCGTTTTAGCGGATGTCCGTGATCTTGATTTCGTTGTCGGCGGAGTAGATGTCGATGACGCGGCAGTCGCTGCACATTTTCAGGCGGTCCGCCGCTGCGCCCTGAAACATGGCGTGGCCGGCCAGCTTGCCCAGCATGGCCTCGATGGCCTTGAGTGTGCCGAAGGGCTTGGCGCAGCGGATGCAGGCGTAAGGCTGGCTCTCGTTGAGCACCCTCGCCTCTTTGCGCTCCGGGGTCAGCAACAGACGGGGCTGCAACGTGATGGCGTCTTCCGGGCAGGTGCTGGCACACAGGCCGCACTGCACGCAGTTCTTTTCGATGAACTTGAGCTGCGGCCGCTCGGGGTTGTCTTGCAGCGCACTGGCCGGGCAGGCGCTGACGCAGCTCAGGCACAGCGTACAGCTGTCCTTGTTGACCAGCACGCTGCCAAACAGCGCGGCGGCCGGCAGCGCAATGGCTTCGGGCAGGGCCTTGACGTCCAGGGGCGCGCTGGTCATGAGGTGGTCTATGGCCATGTCCAGCGTGCTGCGCTTTTCCTGGGCCACGGCAAAGCGGGCAGCCACGGCCGGGCCCGCGGCTTGGGACTTGGCGATGGCCTGCAAAGCGGTATCCAGCGTGGCCAGCGCGTCAGCGCTCAGGCCGGCGGGCATGCGGATCAAATGAAAATGCACGCCGCTGTAACCCAGCCCGTTGACGATGGCCTGCGCCACCTGCATTTGCGCGTCCAGCCCGGCCAGGTAAGCCGGCGCTTCTTCGTCGGTCACCAGCACGGCCACTTGGCGGGCGCCCAGGGCGATGGCACTCAGCCACAGGTCGATGCCGACGCTGGCGGTGTGCCACAGGGCTTGCGGGATCATGCTGGCCGGCACGCCCTGCACTTGGCCCAGTTGCGCGGCGCGGCCCAATACCTCGATGGCTTTCTGGCCGCTGCCCTGGCTGTGAAACAGCAGGCTGGCGTTGCGCCCGCCGGCACGGGTGTAAGTGCTCAGCAAGGTTTTCAGGCGCACGCCCTGCTCGCTGGCGCGCGGGTAGGCATAGGTCAGCGCACCGGTCGGGCAGACCGTGGTGCAGGCGCCGCAGCCCACGCACAAGTTGGGGTTGACCTTGATCTGCTGGCGATTTTTCTCGCTGCTGATGGCGCCGGCCGAGCAGATGTCCACGCAGGCATTGCAACCCACGGTTTCGTTACGGCTGTGAGCGCAGAGCTTTTGCTTGTAGGCAAAAAACTTGGGCTTTTCAAACTCGCCGACCATGTCGCGCAGCTTGACCACCGTGGGCAGCAAGCCCGGCGTGGCCAGGCCCGTGAAATTTGGCAACGCAAAGTAGCCTTGCGGTGGCGCATGCAGCGTGATCAGCGGCTGCGCACCCAGGTCCAGCACCAGGTCAAAGGCTTCGCTCAGCGCCTCAGGCGCGCGCCCAAAATCAATGGCGCCGGCCACCTTGCACACCGCCACGCAGGCGCGCTTCGAATCGCATTTGGCACTGTCCACCTGGTAGCTCAGGTCAATCGCAGCCTCAGGGCAGGCCACCACGCAGGCATTGCAGCGCGTGCACAGGTCCAGGTCGATCGCGTTGGTCTTGTTCCACTGGAGCTCAAAAGCGCCCAGCCAGCCCGTGAGCTGCAGCGACTGCCCACTGATGACCGGGTACTGGCGTTCCTGCGCGGGCGGGGGCACGTTGCCGGCAACCCCCTGCGCAAAAATCGTCACGCTGAGCGTGTCTGACAGCATGGCGGCAACCTGCTCGGCCTGGTCCAGCGGGCCGATGATGAGCAGGCGGCCGGTGCTTTTGTAGGTGACGGTGGCCACCGGCTCGGCGTCGGGCAGGTGCGCGGCCGCCAGCAGCGCGGCAATTTTGGGGCTGGCGCTGGCTGCGTCGCGGCTCCAACCACCGGTCTCGCGAATGTTGACAAACTTGATGGGCGACACAGCGCCCACGGTCTGCTCGCTCAGCTCGGCAAAGAGGCGCTTTTCCTGGGTGCAGGCGACCACCACGTCGTCGCCCGACTGGATGGCTTTTTGAAATGCACATGCCTCGCGGCGGCACAGGGCTGAATGCAGCGTCAGTTCTTCATGCAGCGCCTCGCCCAGGGCTTGGGTCTTCAGCGGCATGGTCTGGTTGCAGTCGCAAATCAATGTGGGCATGGTTTTCCTGGCGGATGCCGGCGGGCTCTGGGGCCTGCGGCGGGCTGTCTGTTATTTCGCTGGCGGGCAAGGCCGGTGCTGACTGTGCCACTGAATCGGTGTCCGGGCCACTGGCGCTTTCCCGCGCCGGGTCCTCTGTGCTGTCTTTTCCTTCTTCTTTCTTTTTGTCTTTGTCAGTCTCTTCTTCTTCGTCAAAGAGCTTGAGGAATTTGGCGCTGGCCATCTGGCGCAGCATCGACAGCGGCAGCGGGTCGGGCTGCGAGTAGTCGTCGATGTAGATGTCCATGCGGTCCATCACATTGAAGTGCGGGTCGGCAAAGAGCTTTTTCATGGCGGCGTTGCGCACGCCGGGCTCGACGCCGCGGCCCATGAAAGGCTTGAAGTCCGAGTCTTTGGTGAGGTCCTTGACATCGTCCAGCGACAAGGGTTTGGCCGGTGCGTCTTCGGTGCTTTGAGGTGCGGGACCAGCCTGGGCCGGCGCGGCGGCCACCGCCCCCTGCGCGGGCAAAGGGGCCTTACCGGCAGCTGGCTTGGGTGCGGGTTCTTCCAGCGGTTTGCCTTGCAGCGCGTCGTTTTTGCGGCGCGCCCAACGGCCTAAAAACCCATCGGGCCGGTCCCGGCTGTCATCAGCCATGGCGCGGGCCCCCTGATTTTTCGGTGCTGACACGCGCCGGGTTGCCAAAGCGGTCTTGCAGGGACTTGAAGCTCTCGGGTCGCTTGCGGCGCTTGACGTCCAGCACATAGTGCTGATCCACAAAGGTCTGCACCCACAGCAGCACTTCGAGCGGCGCGGGCACCTGCTCAACGGACTCTTGCGCGTCCAGCCAGCGGCCGGCATCGTGGTAGCTCAGGGTGACGGTTTGCGGCACGGCGATGCACTCGTCTGTGATGGCGGGCTCTTCTTCCATGCGCCAGACCACCCAGAAGCAGGGTTGCTGCGTGGTCAGGTTCAGCTCGTAGCCCTCGGCGTCGTCGCTGAAAAGCTCGACCTTGAAGCCCGGATGCAGCCAGCGCTCTTCCTTGTCGTCCTTGAGCAGAAGGCGCGGCGCGTTGCCAAAACCGTCTTCGTTGGGAATGATTTCAGACAGGCTCCAGCGCCAGGGCTGCCAGCGGTTGTCAATGCGTTCGCGGCGCATGACCACGGCCACCGCCACAAAAGGACGGCGCAGACCAGCATCGGTCTCTGGCGTGTGCAACTGAAAATCAGACATGGGCCGCAGTGTAAGGCGGACCTGTATCCCGCCTTGGGGCAGGGGCTCAGGCAAAAAACCGGGCCACGCTTTGCAGGGTTCGATAGACACCCCAGGCCATCGGCAAACCCATCGCAGCCCAGGCCAGCACCAGCACAGCCGGGCTGACAGCGCCCTGCGCTGAAACCGCAGCGCCACCTTCAGACGCGGCGGCTTTTTCATTGGCCAGGCGTTTTTCTCCGGCCAGTTCCGCCTCGGTCATGAACCATTTGTCAGCCAGCGGCCGCACCATCAGGTTGCAAACCAGGCCCAGCACCAGCATGCCGGCCAGGATGTACAGGGTCTGGTTGTAGACCTGCTCGCGCGGCAGGCCCAGGGCCAGCTGGTACTCGCGCATGTAGTTCACCACCACCGGCCCCAGCACCCCTGCGGTGGCCCAGGCGGTGAGCAGCCGGCCATGAATCGCGCCGACCATCTGCGTGCCAAACAGGTCGGCCAGGTACGCCGGCACAGTGGCAAAGCCGCCGCCGTACATGCTGACGATCAGGCACATCGCGGCCACAAACAGCACGGTGTGGCCGGCAGCTGCGCTGGCGGGCGAAATGACATACAGCAAAGCGCCGAGCACAAAAAACAGGGCGTAGGTGGGCTTGCGGCCCAGCTTGTCTGACAGGCTGGCCCAGAAAAAACGACCGGCGATGTTGAACAGGCTGAGCAAGGCGGTGAAGCCGGCCGCCACGCCGGCCAGCGCGGCAAGCTGTGCGGCATCAAGCTCTGTAAATTTTTGCGGTGTGCCGATCAGCGAGCCGCCAAACATCTCCTGCAGCATGGGCGAAGCCATACCGATCACGCCGATGCCGGCACTGACGTTCATGCACAGCACCATCCACAACAACCAGAACTGCGGAATGCCCCACACCTTGCGCGCATGCACATGGCGCTGCGTGATCATGGCGTTGGCCTCGGGCTGGGGCGGTGTCCAGCCGGCGGGTTTCCAGCCGGCGGCGGGCACGCGGTAGCCCAGGGCCCCGGCCAGCATGAACACAAAGTAAACCAGCGCCATGACCACCAGGGTCTGCGCCACGCCGACATCGGTCGGGCCGGCAAAGTGTTTCATCAGGTCGGCGGCCAGCGGCGAGCCGATCATGGCGCCGCCGCCAAAGCCCATGATGGCCATGCCCGTGGCCATGCCGCGGCGGTCTGGAAACCATTTGATGAGCGTGGACACCGGCGAGATGTAGCCGAGCCCCAGGCCGATGCCGCCTATCACGCCCGAGCCCAGCAGCATCAGCCAGAACTGGTGCAGGTGCACGCCCAGGGCCGACACAAGCATGCCGCCGCACCAGCACAAGGCCGCCACCACCCCGGCCTTGCGCGGGCCAGCGCGCTCCAGCCAGCTGCCCCACAGGGCCGCGCTGGAGCCGAGGAACACAAAAAACAAGGTGTACATCCAGCCCAGCGTGGAGATGGGCCAGTCGCAACGCGTGGTCACCAATTGCGCCAGGAAGCCCACCTCGGGCCCGCAGGCCAGCGCTTTGTGAATGCCCAGCGCCTGCGACAGCGGCAGCCAGAACACCGAAAAGCCGTAAGCCATGCCGATGCACAAATGAATAGCCAGGGCCGCCGGTGGAACCAGCCAGCGGTTAAAACCCGGGCCGGCAATGGTCCGATCTTTGTCGAGCAAGTGGCGCCATTCGTGGGACATACGGGCAGCCTTTTTTGTGCGCAGTGTTGAAGAGCTCAGGCCTGCGACTGGCGGATCATCTCCGCGGCTTTTTCGGCAATCATCATGGTGGGGGCATTGGTGTTTCCGCTGACCTGCCTGGGCATGATGGAAGCGTCCACCACCCGCAAACCTTGCAGACCGTGCACCCGCAATTGATCATCGACTACGGCCATGGGGTCCGAGGCCGGCCCCATCTTGCAGGTGCCGACCGGGTGGTACTCGGTGTCGCTGTGGCGGCGCAAAAACTGCTCCGTGCGCGCCGGATCGTGTGGCGCCAAGGGGTAAAGCATGGGGCCGCGAAACGGCGCCAAGGCCGCGTCGGCCATGATGGCAAGGCCTTGCTGCACGCCCCGGGCCAGCACAGCCATGTCTGCCGGGTCACGAAAGAACGCCGGGTCGATCAGCGGTGCGGTCAGCGGATTGGCAGTTTGCAGCTGAACGCTGCCACGGCTCTTAGGCCGCATCAGGGTGACATGCAGCGTGTAGCCATGGCCCCAATGCGGCTTACGGCTGTGGTCGTCGATCATGCCGGTGCACAAAGCCAGCTGGATGTCGGGATGCTCGGGCCGGCCTTCGGTGGAAATGAAAGCCTGGGTTTCTGAAATATTGCTGGTGATCCAGCCGGTGCGATGACGGCGCCATTCAAAGACCGACTTGAGCATGGCCCAGGCGCCAGCCAGGGACACACCCAGCGCCGCATCAGACCGCGGGCTGCGGTAAATCAGCACGGTGGTGACGTGGTCCTGCAGGTTCTGGCCGACGCCCGGTAAATCATGCAGCGGCTCGATGCCGCGCTCTTTCAGATGGCCGGCTGGCCCGATGCCCGAGAGCATCAGCAACTGCGGCGACCCATAAGCGCCACCGGCCAGAATGACCTCGCGCCCGGCCTGCACCTCCAGTTCTTGATCGCCCTGGCGGTAAGCCACACCGACCGCCCGCAGGCCTTGCATCACCACCCGCGTGGCGTGAGCCCGCGAGATAACCGTCAGGTTGCTGCGGCCAGTGTGCGGTGCCAGATAGGCTGTGGCGGCGCTGCAGCGTTCGCCGTTTTTTTGTGTGACTTGCGCGCGCCCCACGCCGTGCTGTGTGGCGCCGTTGTAGTCCTCTGTCAGCGGAATGCCTTGCGACTGGCAAGCCAAGGCAAAGGCCTCGTTGAGCACGCTCGGGGTGCGCAAATAGCTCACGTTCAGCGGGCCGCCCACGCCGCGGTAGGGGTTGCCGCCAAAGCATTCGTTGTGCTCGCTGCGTTTGAAAAATGGCAGCACATCAGCGTAGCCCCAGCCGGGGTTGCCCAGCGCCGCCCAGCCGTCGTAGTCACGCGCATTGCCGCGCGTGTAGACCATGGCGTTCACGGCCGAGCTGCCACCCAGCACCTTGCCGCGCGGCTGAAAGCCACGGCGCCCTTGAAACCCGGCTTGAGGCACGGTGTGATAACCCCAACTGTGAATGCCCAAGTTGGCCGTGGCGACAAAGCCGAGCGGGGCGCGGATGAAGACCGAGTCATCCGGGCCGCCGGCTTCCAGCAGGCAAACGGTGACAGCGGGGTCTTCACTGAGCCGGCTGGCCAGCACGCAGCCGGCCGAGCCGCCGCCCACCACCACGTAGTCGTAAGAGACGCTCACGGGATCAGGCTGCATGGCGGTCCTTGTCAATGGTGGCGAAAGCCCCGACCTGCTGGTCCTGCAGAGTCTGGCTTCAGGTCACCGGCGCCGGGTTAAAGAGCACCAGTGCATTGTGCAACTTCCAGTGCTCGGCCCAGGTTTTCTTGCGGCCACTGGCGACTTCCAGCATGAGCTCGAAAAGCTCCCAACCCACGGCCTCGATGGTTTTTTCGCCTGTGGCGATGGTGCCGGCGTTGACGTCCATCAGGTCGTGCCAGCGCCGCGCCAGGTCGCTGCGTGTGGCGACCTTGATGACCGGCACCTCGGCCAGACCGTAGGGCGTGCCGCGGCCGGTAGTGAACACATGCAAATTCATGCCGGCAGCCAGTTGCAGCGTGCCGCAAATAAAGTCGCTGGCGGGCGTTGCGGTGTAGGTCAGACCGCGGTTTTTAAGTTTTTCACCCGGGGCGAGCACGCCGGAAATCGGCGAGGTGCCGGACTTGACGATAGAGCCCATGGCTTTTTCGACGATGTTGGACAGGCCGCCTTTTTTGTTGCCTGGCGTGGTGTTGGCGCTGCGGTCGGCACCGCCGCGCTGCAAATAAGCGTCGTACCAGGCCATCTCGCGGACCATGGCCTCGGCCACAGCCGGGCTGCTGGCGCGTGAGGTCAGCTGGTCAATGCCGTCGCGCACTTCGGTGGTTTCAGAAAACATCACGCTGGCGCCGGCGCGCACCAGCAAGTCGGTGCAAAAGCCAACCGCCGGGTTGGCGGTGACGCCGGAAAAAGCGTCGCTGCCCCCGCACTGCACGCCCACCACCAGCTCGGCCGCCGGCACAGTCACGCGCCGCCGCGCGTTCAGCCGCGTCAAATGCACTTCGGCCTGCCGCATGATGGCCTCGACCATGGACATGAAACCCACATGCGCGTCGTCTTGCAGGCAAACCACATCCAACGCGGTGTCGCCGCTCTGGCGCACATCGATCAGCGGGATGCTGCCGGGCGGCAGCAAGCGCTCGGGCTGCAGCTTTTCACAGCCCAGGCTGACCACCATGACTTCGCCGCCAAAGTTCGGGTTCAGACTGATGTTGCGCAGCGTGCGTATCGGCACGATGGCGTCCGGCGCGTCAATTGCTACGCCGCAGCCGTAGGCATGTTCCAGTGACACGACATCGTCCACATGCGGAAAGCGCGGCAGCAATTCGGCCTTGATACGCCGCACCGCAAACTCTGTCACGCCGGCCACGCATTGCACGGTCTGGGTGATGGCCAGGATGTTGCGGGTGCCCACCGAGCCGTCGGTGTTGCGGTAGCCCTCGAAGGTGTAGCCCTCCAGCGCCGGCATGGGCGCGGGCTTGACCGTAGCCATGGGCAAATTGACCAGCTCGCGTGCAGAAGGCATGTCGAGCAGCTTTTCATGCACCCAGCTGCCGGCCGCAATCGCCTGCAGAGCATAGCCAATCGGAATGCCGTAGCGCAGCACCGGCTGCCCGGCGTTCAGGTCGCTCAGTGCCACCTTGTGGCCTTGCGGCACGCGCTCGGTCAGCACCAGCCCATCGGGCAGCACGGTACCGGCCGGCAGGCCGCCGTCGTTGGCCACGATGGCGACGTTGTCGCGCTCGTGCATGCGGATGGTGATGGGGGCGGCGCTGGTGTCTGAAGGCATGCGGAGGCTCTTGAAAAGCAGGCGGTCCGCTCAGGTGTTTTTAGAGATGGTGATGGTCGGGAACTTGGCCGAAAAATCCTTGTTTTTGGCAGCGATCGACACCGCCACTTTGCGCGCCACGGCCTTGTAAATGCCCGCGACTTCGCCGTCCGGGTCGGCCACCACGGTGGGCCGGCCGTTGTCGGCCTGCAGGCGGATGTTGATGTCCAGCGGCAAGGCGCCCAGGTAGTCCATGTTGTAGTCGCCGGCCATTTTTTTGCCGCCGCCTTCGCCAAAAATATGCTCGGCATGACCGCACTTCGAGCAGATGTGCACCGCCATGTTCTCGACAATGCCCAGGATCGGCACGCCCACCTTTTCAAACATCTTGATGCCCTTTTTGGCGTCCAGCAGGGCGATGTCCTGCGGGGTGGTGACGATCACTGCGCCCGTCATGGGCACGCGCTGCGAGAGTGTGAGCTGGATGTCGCCGGTGCCGGGTGGCATGTCGACGATCAGGTAGTCCAGGTCTTTCCAGTTGGTCTGGCGCAGCAGCTGCTCCAGCGCCTGGGTGGCCATGGGGCCGCGCCAGATCATGGCCTCGTCTTGCGCGACCAGAAAGCCGATCGACATGACCTGCAGGCCGTAGTTCTCCATCGGTTCCATGTTTTTGCCGTCCACGCTCTCGGGCCGGCCCTCGATGCCCATCATCATGGGCTGGCTGGGGCCGTAAATGTCGGCGTCCAGCAGGCCGACGCTGGCGCCTTCAGCCGCCAGGGCCAAGGCCAGGTTGACCGCGGTGGTGCTTTTGCCCACGCCGCCCTTGCCGGAAGCCACGGCGACGATGTTCTTGACATTGGGCAGCAACTGCACGCCGCGCTGCACGCTGTGGCTGGCAATCTTGACCGTGACGTTGACCGACACATTGGCCACGCCCGGCACCGCCTTGACGGCGGCAATCAGCGTTTTGCGCAGGCCGGCCAGCTGGCTTTTG
>JBIKHR010000076.1:0-10300 GCA_044362035.1 Polaromonas sp.
CGGCCAAAGCGGTTGGCGCTGGGGCCGGCCAGGCCGGTGCCGCAGGCTTGCAGCAGGGCCAGCGCCACCGGGTGCGCGGGGCAGCGCAGGCCGATCGAGTTCTGCCCGCCGGCCGCAGCGGCCGCCACACCGGCGCGGCGCGGCAAAATCAACGTCAGCGGGCCGGGCCAGAAGGCCTCCATCAGTCGCGCAGCGAAGGCCGGCACGTCGCTGGCGTAGTCGGCCACTTGCGCGGCGCTGGCCACGTGCACGATCAGCGGGTGGTCAGACGGCCGGCCCTTGACGGCAAAGATCAGCGCCACGGCGGCGTCGTTGGATGCATCCGCGCCCAGGCCGTACACCGTCTCGGTTGGAAAGCCGACCAGGGCACCCTGGCGTATGCGTTGCGCCGCTTCGGCTATGGCCGCAGGGTCGCTGCCGGGGCGAATCATTCAAAGACCTTCCAGGCCGGGCAAGCCGAGCAGGCCGGCAGCTGCACGCGCGCTGGCCTGCACGCCGGCCAGATCGGCACCGGTGAAGGTCAGGTGGCCCATCTTGCGGCCGCGGCGCGCTTCGGTCTTGCCGTACAAATGCAGGTGCGCGCCAGGCAGCGCCAGCACGGCGCACCAGTCGGGCGTGCGCTCGCGGCCACTGCTGTCAAACCAGATATCGCCCAGCAGGTTGAGCATGATGGCCGGTGAATGCTGGCGCGGCAGCGGCAGCGGCAAGCCGGCCATGGCGTGCACCTGCAGGTCGAACTGAGACACATCGCAGGCGTCCAGGGTGTAGTGGCCACTGTTGTGCGGGCGCGGCGCCATTTCGTTGACGACCAGTGCGTCTTGGCCATCAGCGTCCGTCACCACAAAAAACTCCACACACATCAGGCCCACGTAGCCGATCTGCGCGGCAATCGCCTCGGTAGCGGCGCGCGCCCGCTCAGCCAGCGCGGGCGGCAGGCAGCCTTCGTAGGCGTGCGTCACGGCCAGAATGCCATCCACATGCACATTGCGCTGCGGCGCAAAACTCACCACCTGGCCGTCCCGTCCACGCGCCACCAGCACCGACAACTCGGCTTGGAGCGGCAGCATTTTTTCGAGGACGCAAGGCACTTGTTTCAGGTCGCTCCAGGCGGCGGCCAGTTCGGCGGCGGTCTTCACGCGCACCTGGCCCTTGCCGTCGTAGCCCATGCGCGCGGTTTTCAAAATGCCGGGCAGCAGCGTGGCCGGCACGGCCGCCAGTTGCGCGGGCGTTTGCAGCACCGCATACGGCGCGCAGGCCACGCCCGAGGCCGCAGCGCAGGCGCTGAAATGGGCTTTTTCCTGCACCCGGTCTTGCGCAATGGCCACGGCCGAAGCGCCTGGCGCCACCGGCCGCGTGGCGGCCAGCTGCGCCAACGCGTCAGCCGGCACGTTTTCAAATTCGGTGGTGACGGCGGCGCACAGCGCTGCCAGTTGCGCCAGCCCGGCGGCATCGTTGTAGCCAGTCTGAATATGGTGGTGGCTGACCCGGCCGGCCGGGCTTTGCGGGTCGGCATCCAGCACGGCGGTGAAGTAGCCCAGGCGCTGCGCGGCATGCACAAACATGCGGCCCAACTGGCCGCCGCCCATCACGCCCAGCGTGTTGCCCGGCAAAATCGGTGTTGACACCGGCCCGCTCATAGCGGCGGCAGTGTCATGGCGGTGGTGGCCGCGGTCTGCTCAGCGCGAAACGCTTGCAGCTTGCCGGCCAGCGCCGCGTCATGCAGCGCCAGCTGGGCCACAGCAAACAGCGCCGCATTGGCCGCGCCCGCGTTGCCGATGGCGAAGGTGGCGACCGGAATGCCCTTGGGCATCTGCACGATGCTGTGCAAAGAATCCACGCCCTGCAAATGTTTGCTGGCCACCGGCACACCCAGCACCGGCACACAGGTTTTGGCCGCCAGCATGCCCGGCAGGTGCGCCGCACCGCCAGCGCCAGCAATGATGGCCTGCAGGCCGCGCCCGGCAGCCGCTTCGGCGTAGGCAAACAAGGCGTCGGGCATGCGGTGCGCTGAGACCACGCGCGCCTCATAGGCCACGCCAAACTGCTGCAACACCTGAACGGCGTGCTGCATGGTTTCCCAGTCGCTGTTCGAGCCCATCACCACGCCCACGGTGACAGGAGCGCCGGGCGCGGCGGTGTGGGCGGGGAAAGCGGCTGAAGTGGCGGAAGTGGAGGTCATGTGAGCCTTGAAAGCCGTGCGGCCGGTCAGCAGGGAAAGGCGTGATTTTATGCCGGCATGCTATCGTTTTGACTTTGGCGCCAGCCGGCGTTGCCCATCCCTTACTTTTCCCCTTGCCATGATTGATGTCACGCTCGCGAATTTTGAACAGGAAGTCATAGCCGCTTCCATGACCACCCCGGTGCTGATCGATTTCTGGGCCCCCTGGTGTGGCCCCTGCAAGTCGCTCGGCCCCCTGCTGGAAAAAGTCGAGATCGCCTACGCCGGCCGCTTTAAGCTCGCCAAGATCGACTCTGACCAAGAGCAGCAGCTCGGCTCGGCTTTTGGCATCAAGAGCATTCCGACCTGTATTTTGATGATGGGCGGGCGGCCGGTGGACGGCTTCACCGGCGCTTTGCCCGAAGGCAAGATCAAGGAGTTCCTCGACAAGCACCTGCCCGGCGAGAACGAAGTGCTGGCCCAGTCAGAGGCCGAAGAAGCCCAGGCCCTGTTGGAAAGCGGCGACGTGCAAAGCGCCCAGGACAAGCTGGCCGAAGCACTGGCCGCCGACCCGGCCAATGACGATGTGCGCTTTGACTACGTCAAGCTGCTGATCGGCACCGGCCAGCTGGTACCCGCCAAAAGTGCTTTGGCCCCGGCGCTGGTGCAGATTCCGCTGCAACTGCGCTTTGAGGCGCTGCGCCAGTGGCTGGCCGCGCTCGAGTTTGTCAGCACCGACCCGCGCGGCCAATGGGCGTACGAGCAGTTTGACGCGCTGATTGCGCAAAACAAGCGCGACTTTGACGCCCGGCTCGCCAAAGCCCGCGTGCTCATGAGCGAGGGCGAGTGGACCACCGCCATGGACGAGCTGCTGGAGATCATCATGCGCGACAAGCTCTGGGGCGAGGAAACCCCGCGCAAAACATTCGTCGCCATTTTGGAGTTGTTGACGCCGCCGCGCCCTAAAAACGCACCCGGCGCCACCGGTAAGACCGCCGCCGGCATCGAGCTGCTGGGCAAGGCCGTCGTGCAGGAAGACCCACAGGCCGCGCTGGTCTCCAGCTACCGACGCAAGCTCAGCATGATGCTCAACTGAGGCCGCACAAGCGCAGCCGTGCAGGCATTCAAAAAATGCATTTCGTGCAAGCCACGCACAAAATCAATGCATTTGGCCCCGAATCGGTGCTTTCACCCCTTTGAAGCGCTTATTCGGGTGGCAGGCTTCTTGCAGAAGGATGAGTCGGGATATCCCTTAACTCTTTCTGAAAGAACACATCATGATGCTCAAAAAGCTGATCCCCGCTGCCGCTCTGTTAGCTCTGGCCGGTGCTGCACAAGCCCAAGTTTCTATTTACGGTCTGGTTGACCTGAGCTACGGCAAGAACGAAACCCTGGCGACAGCCAACGATCGCAAGGCTACGCTGCATTCCGGTGGCGACAATGGTGGCTCGCAAGGCAACTCCGTGACGCGCGTTGGCCTGAAGGGTTCTATGGATGTGGGGTCCGGCGTGAAGGGTAATTTCAAGCTCGAAAGCGGTGGCATTGACATGGACGGCAAAGTCAACAATGGCGGCGCATTTTTTGACCGTCAAGCCTGGGCCGGCCTGTCGGGCGGTTTGGGTGAGGTCCGCGTGGGCCGTCAGGATAGCGTGGTTTTCCAGACCTCCATCGCGTTTGACCTGAACGGCGCCTCCAACGCCGCTTGCGCCACTTGCAATGCCGGTATTGCTGATGGTATTTTGGGCAAAGGCCGCTACTCGCGTCAGATTCAGTACATTGCCCCAACTGTCAGCGGTTTCACGGTGCAAGCCGGCTATGCCGCCATCGACCCCGCTGTAGCCAAAAGCAAGGCCGCTGCGGCTATCGGCGTGACTTACGCCGCAGGCCCGCTGACTGCTGCGGCTGCCACAGAAGGCGCGCGTGTGGATGGTGGGACCGGCTCCTCCGTGTACGCCGGCTCCTACGACTTGGGCATCGCCAAGGTGGCGGTTTCCTACTCGCCAAGCAAAGCCTCCAAAGGCACCATGATGGGTTTTGTGGCCCCTGTAGCCGGCTTTAACGTCGGCATGCAGTACGCCAAAAACAGCGACACCAAGGCCAAGGGTACCGAGTTCTTCGTGAACAAAGAAGTGCTGAAAAACACGTCGGTTTACTTTGACTACGGTACCAAGAAAGAAGTGCGCATCGATACTAAAAACACCTACGCTCTGGGCGTGATTTACACGTTCTAATCGAGCGCATAGCGGGGCCTCCAAGCCCCGTCACTAAGTTAAAAAGCCCACTGAGCGCAAGCGCAGCGGGTTTTTTTCATGAGCGCTCGAAAAGGCTTTAGCCCAACAACCGCGCCAGCGCTTCCTTGTACTTCTCGGCGGTTTTCAGCGCCACGTCAGGTGGCAGTTGCGGCGCGGGGGGTGTTTTGTCCCAGGGCTTGCCGTTGATGCGCACGGCTTCGAGCCAGTCGCGCACAAACTGCTTGTCGTAGCTGGGCGGGTTTTGCCCGGCAGCAAACGCGGCCTGGTAGCCCTCGACCGGCCAGTAGCGTGAGGAATCGGGCGTCAGCACCTCGTCCATCAGGGTCAGCGTGCCGTTCGCGTCCAGCCCGAACTCGAATTTGGTGTCGGCAATGATGATGCCCTTGGTCAGCGCAAAAGCGGCCGCGGTCTGGTAAATCTCGATGCTGATTTTTTTGATTTTCGCGGCCAGTTCAGGCCCAACAATTTTTTCGACCTGCGCGTAGCTGATGTTCTCGTCGTGCTCGCCGGCTTCGGCCTTGGCGGCGGGTGTGAAGATCGGCTCGGGCAGTTGGCTGGCGTTTTTCAGGCCGGCCGGCAGCGGCACCCCGCAGACCGATTGCGTGGCCTGGTATTCCTGCCAGCCGCTGCCGGCCAGGTAGCCGCGCACCACGGCCTCGACCGGGATCGGCTTGAGGCGCTTGACCAGCATCGAGCGGCCGGTGACCTGCGGCAGTTCGGCCGGCGTGACCACGCTCTCGGGCGCATCGCCGGTCAGGTGGTTGGGGCAGATATGCCCGAGCTTGCCAAACCAGAACAGCGCCATCTGCGTGAGCAGCGCGCCCTTGCCGGGAATCGGCTCGCCCAGAATCACGTCAAAGGCGCTGAGCCGGTCGCTGGCGACCATCAGCAAGCGGTCCTGGCCGACGGCGTAGTTGTCGCGCACCTTGCCTCTGGCCAGCAGTGGCAAAGAGGTCAGGTTGGAGGTGTGAAGCGCTGCAGCCATGGTGTTCAGCGCACCACCTGCGCCAGCTCGCCCTTGGCGTAGCGCGCGGCCACCACTTGCAGGCTGTTGCCCTTGATCTTGGCGGCCTGCCCTTCGCAACCGAATTCGATGTAGCGCTGCTTGCACAGCGCCTTGGCCGCTTCGCGCGCCGGCTTGAGCCATTCGCGGGCGTCAAACTTTTCGGGGTTCTCGGCCAGAAACTTGCGCACCGCGCCGGTCATGGCCAGGCGGATGTCGGTGTCGATGTTGATCTTGCGCACGCCGAATTGGATGGCTTTTTGAATCTCTTCCACGGGCACGCCGTAGGTTTCTTTCATGTTGCCGCCGTACTGGCGAATGATGGCCAGCAACTCCTGCGGCACGCTCGACGAGCCGTGCATCACCAAGTGGGTGTTGGGAATGCGGCGGTTGATTTCCATGATGCGCTCAATCGCCAGGATGTCGCCCGTGGGCTTGCGCGTGAATTTGTAAGCGCCGTGACTGGTGCCAATGGCAATGGCCAGTGCGTCCAGCTGGGTGCGTTTGACGAAGTCGGCCGCCTGCTCGGGGTCGGTCAGCAACTGTTCACGCGTCATCACGGCGTCGGTGCCATGGCCGTCTTCCTTGTCGCCCTGCATGGTCTCCAACGAGCCCAGGCAGCCCAGCTCACCTTCAACGGTAACGCCCAGCTTGTGCGCCATGTCCACCACCTGGCGAGTGACCTCGACGTTGTAGTCGTAGCTGGCGATGGTCTTGCCGTCGGCTTCCAGGCTGCCGTCCATCATGACGGAGCTGAAACCCAGGTTCATTGCGCCCTGGCAGACGCCGGGGTTCTGGCCGTGGTCCTGGTGCATGACCAAAGGAATGTGCGGATAGGCTTCAACCGCGGCCTGGATCAGGTGCTTGATGAACGGCTCACCGGCGTATTTGCGCGCGCCTGCACTGGCTTGCAAGATGACCGGTGCGCCTGTTTCATTGGCGGCTTCCATGACGGCCTGAACCTGCTCGAGGTTGTTGACGTTGAAGGCCGGAATGCCGTAGGTGTTCTCGGCGGCGTGGTCGAGCAGTTCGCGCATGGAAACGAGAGCCATGAAGTATTCCCTTGGGGTGTGTTGGAGAGGGGGCGTAACCGGGCGGTAACTCTTTTGATTTTACCTGCCGTTGTTGGGGGCGGGGCCGGGTTCGGGGACCGGTGAGGGTCTGCGGCGGCAGCCTCATGCTGGGGTACCAGAAATTGGTTACCGCCGCAGACCCTCACCGGATGCATGGGGAAAAGCGGGGATGGATTCCTGCCTTCGCAGGAATGACGGGAACGCAAAGGAAGACGGCGTCAGCCACAACATGGCTCAGCCGGGGTGGGGGCCGGCGGCCGATTTCTGGTACCCCAGCACGAGGCCGCCGGCCCCCGCCCCGGCTGAGCCTCCCCGAACCCGAACCCGAACTCAGAGCGTCAGGCCACGCGGCAGATCTTGAGCATGTTGGTGCCGCCAGGCGCGCCCATCGGCTCGCCGCAAGTGATGGCGTACACATCGCCGCTTTGTACGATGTTCCGGCGCAGCAAATGGCCTTCGGCTTGCTCAAGGGCTGTGTCACGGTCAGCGCTGGTGTCCATCAGCAGCGGGCGCACGTTGCGGTACAGCGCCATTTTGCGCTGCGTGGCCAGACGCGGCGTCAGCGCATAGATCGGCACGCGAATGTCATGGCGGCTCATCCACAGCGGCGTCGAGCCACTGTCGGTCAGCGCCACGATGGCCTTGGCGCCCAGGTGGTGCGCCGTGATCAGCGCGCCCATGGCGATCGACTGGTCAATGCGCATGAAAGTCTTGCCCGTGAAATCGGCTTCGAGGTCAGCGTATTCGGTCTTCTCGGCTTCCACGCAAATCTTCGCCATCTCTTCAATAGTTTCCAGCGGAAAACGGCCGGCGGCCGACTCGGCGCTCAGCATCACGGCGTCAGTGCCGTCGAGCACAGCGTTGGCCACGTCGCTCACCTCGGCGCGCGTGGGCACCGGGTTCATGATCATGCTTTCCATCATTTGCGTGGCGGTGATCACCAGCTTGTCAGCAGCGCGCGCCATCTTGATCATGCGTTTTTGCAGCGCCGGCACCACCGCGTTGCCCACTTCAATGGCCAGGTCACCGCGGGCCACCATGATGCCGTCGCTCACCCGCAAAATTTCCTCCAGTTTGGGGATGGCTTCGGCACGCTCGATCTTGGCGATCAGCCCTGGCGTGTGCTTGAAGGGTGCCGCCGCCACGTTGCACAACTGGCGCGCCATTTCCATGTCGGTGGCGTTTTTAGGGAAGCTCACTGCCACATAGTCGGCCTGAAAGCTCATGGCCGTCTTGATGTCTTCCATGTCCTTGCCCGTGAGGGCCGGCGCGGTCAGGCCGCCGCCTTGCTTGTTGATGCCCTTGTTGTTGGACAGCACGCCGCCCAGCTTGACGGTGGTGTGAACCTGCTCGCCGCGCACGGCGTCCACCGTCAGCACGATCAGGCCGTCATTGAGCAAGAGCACATCACCGGCCTTCACGTCGCGTGGCAGTTCCTTGTAGTCCAGCCCCACGCCCTTGATGTCGCCCGGCTCGGTGCGCGAGGCGTCGAGTACAAACTTTTCGCCACCCACCAGCAGCACCTTGCCTTCAGCGAACTTGCCGACACGGATTTTCGGGCCCTGCAGGTCGGCCATGATGGCGACCTCGCGGCCGACACGTTGCGCAGCTTCGCGCACCAGCCCTGCCAGCTTGATGTGGTCTTCGGCGGTGCCATGGCTGAAATTCAGACGCACCACGTTGACGCCGGCGGCGATCATCTTTTCAAGGATGTCCGGCTGGTTGGACGAGGGGCCGAGGGTGGCAACGATCTTGGTGGCGCGGCTTGGCATAAAGGTGTCTCCATGTAATTTTGTTTCGATTCTCACACGAACGAGTTACCAGGCCGGTACATGGGCTTGACGGCCGGGCGTGGGCGCTGGAATCTGGCCTGGGTTTGATCTGCATCAGAGCCGATGGGCCCGCCAGCGCTACGATGAAAAATGTCCTTTCCTAACGAGTCCATGTCTTTTTCGCCTGCTTTGTCAGTGTCACTAGTTGCCGGCCTTCCGGTTGCGCCCGGTGAACCATTGCCACACCGCAAAACCCTGCGCAGCTGGCTGATCCCGCTGTCCACGCGCACCACGCTGTGGGCGCTGGTGCTGCTGGCCTTTGATTACGCCTTGCTGCTGACGGCGCTGGCCGGCACGGTGTGGCTGTCGGCGGTCTGGGCCAAGTTGCTGGCGGGTCTGGCGGCGGGCTTTGTCACTGGGCGCCTGTTTGTCATTGGTCACGACGCCTGTCACCAAAGCCTGACGCCGCACCGCCGGCTTAACAAGTGGCTGGGCCGTCTGGCTTTTTTGCCTTCGCTCACGCCCTACAGTCTGTGGGACGTCGGCCACAACGTCATTCACCATGGTTACACCAACCTGAAGGGCGTTGATTTTGTCTGGGCGCCTTTGAGCCCGGCCGAGTACGCCGCGCTCACGCCGCTGGCGCGCCTGCGCGAGCGGCTGTACCGCGGCGGCTGGGCGCCCGGCGTGTACTACGTGAGCGAGATCTGGTGGAAGCGCCTGTTCTTTCCGAACAGCCAGCAAATGCCGACACGCCGCGCCATCTTCACCAAAGACTGCCTGTTGGTGTGCGCCGTTGCGCTGGGCTGGGCCGCAGCGTTGGCTTGGGCGGCCGACGCCACAGCGCAGCCGCTGCTGCCCGTGCTGCTGGCCGGCTGGGTGCTGCCTTTCCTGTTCTGGAACGCGATGATCGGCTTTGTGGTCTACGTGCACCACACGCACACCCAGGTGCGCTGGCATGAGGAAAAAGCCGCCTGGACGCGTGCCCAGCCCTTTGTCTCGACCACCGTGCACCTGACCTTTCCAATCGGCATCGGCGCGGTGCTGCACCACATCATGGAGCACACGGCGCACCACGTGGACATGAGCATTCCGCTGTACCGCCTGAAAGACGCGCAAAGCAAACTTGAAGAGATGCTGCCCGGGCGCATCATCGTGCAGCCGTTTTCATGGCGCTGGTACTTTGACACCGCGCGCCGCTGCAAGCTCTATGACTACCAACTGGGCTGGACCGACTTTGCCGGCCACGCGACGGGCGCACCGCTGACGGCCTGAGCCTTCCTGGCGGCGTGGGCGTCAGCCCGCTGCGCGCTTTTGCAAAATCTCAAAGGCCGGCAGCGTCTTGCCTTCCAGCACTTCCAGAAAGGCGCCGCCGCCGGTGGAGATGTAGTCCACCTGCTTTTCAATGCCGTACTTGGCAATCGCGGCCAGCGTGTCGCCGCCGCCGGCAATGGAGAATGCGCTGCTGTCGGCGATGGCGCGGGCAATGCCTTCGGTGCCTTTGGCGAACGCCTCAAACTCGAACACGCCGACCGGGCCGTTCCACACGATGGTGCCGGCTGCCTTGAGCATGGCGGCCAGGCGCGCCGTGGTGTCGGGGCCGATGTCCAGAATAAGGTCGTCGTCAGCCACGTCGGTGGCGGCTTTCACGGTGGCCACAGCGTTGGCCGCAAAGGTTTTGGCGGTGACCACGTCGGTCGGTATCGGCACGTCGGCGCCGCGCGCTTTCATGGCAGCGATCACAGCCCGGGCATCGTCCAGCAAGCCGGGCTCGGCCAGGCTTTTGCCGATCTTCAGGCCAGCCGCCAGCATGAAGGTGTTGGCGATGCCGCCGCCCACAATGAGCTGGTCCACCTTGCCGGCCAGGGCTTGCAAAATGGTCAGCTTGGTTGAGACCTTGCTGCCGGCCACGATGGCCACCAGAGGCCGGCGCGGCTGGGCCAGCGCCTTGGCAATCGCGTCCATTTCGGCGGCGAGCAAAGGGCCGGCCGAGGCGACTTTGGCAAACTGCGCAATGCCGTAGGTCGAGGCTTCGGCGCGGT
>JBIKHR010000077.1:0-10262 GCA_044362035.1 Polaromonas sp.
GCCCCGGCCGCCACCAGCAGCACCCCCACCACCGTGGGATAGGGCACCGCCCCGGGCAAGAGCATGAACAAAATACCGCTCATCAACAGCCAGTTGGCCGCGCCCATGGCGCTTTGCACCACGGCCAGTTTCAAGCCCGGCAACTGCAGGTCATGCCCGCGCAGATGGAAGCAGCGCCGCCTTGAATAGGCGCAGAGCAGCAGGTAAGCCGCACCCAGCGCCAGCAAGCCCGCGCCCAGGAAAGGCCAGCCGCCGGCGCTGAGCGGCCAGTCACGCGGCAAAGCAGGCGGGTGCAGGGTAAAAACCACACCGGCCACCAGCGCGTAACCCAGCCAATTCGTCAGCATGCTCAGCGACACGACCCGGGCGATGACGCCGTAACGCAGGCCCAGCCGTGAATACAGGCGAAAGCGCAAGGCCAGTGCGCCGACCAGCGAGCCCAGGTTCAGGTTGAAAACGTAGCTGATGACCGTTACCGCCATCACCGGCGCAGCGCCCAACCGGTGGCCGGTGTAGTGCCGGCCCAGCAGGTCAAAGCAGCTGTACAGCGTCAGGCTGGCGACGGCCAGACCCGCCGCGCCCAGTAACTGCGGCCCTGTGTAAGCCCGTGCTGCGGCCAGCACCTCGTGCCAGGCAATGCCGCGGGCTTCGCGCACCAGCAGAAAAGCCACACCGCAGAAAAAAACCGTGCCACCTACGCGTTTGATCCAGCGTTGCCAGGCCGGGCCATGACTGTCCTTTGCAGTGGATGGCGCCACCAGTTGACCGCGCTGGCGCCTGGCCCGGCGGGTGGCGCGTGCTCTGGCGCTCATGGTGTTTTTACCGGTACGCCGGTTTTGTTTGCCGGCGGAGCCAGCCCCTTGGCAGGCAAGAGTTGCGGTATGTGCGCCGGCAGCCAGCGTGCCACCAGCGGGTACAGGCGCAGCAGATAAAAAACAAAAAAGCTGCGCAGAACACGCCACCCATTGGACTCGACAAGGTCCGCCGCATGGACCTGCCGGCAACTTTGCGCGAGAAGGCTGTCCAGGCGCGCCGTCAGCAGCCGGTTGAACAGGCGGTCGCGCACGATCACATTGGCCTCCAGGTTGAGCGCCAGGCTCAGTGGGTCCAGATTGCTGGAACCTACTGTGGACCATTCCCCATCGCTGGTGGCGACCTTTCCGTGCAGCGGGCGGTCCAGGTATTCGTAGATCTTTACGCCACCGGACAGCAGGTGGTGGTACAGAAGATTGGCGGCTGTTTTGACGATGGGCATGTCGGGCTCGCCCTGCAGAATCAGCTGCACCAACACGCCGCGCCGTGCCGCACGGCGCATCTCGCGCAGCAGCCGGTAACCGGGAAAAAAGTAAGCGTTGGCAATAACGACGCGCTGGCGCGCCGAACGGATGGCGATGCGGTAATGCCGCTCGATGTCATTGAGGTGGTGGCCGTTGTCTCGTGTGACAAACATCGCATCCATGTTGCCCGCGCGCTGCGCTGCGCTGGCGGGCTCCGGGTAGCGCTTGCACAGCGCTTGCGCGGCCCGGCCATCGCCGCGGGTGTCTTGGCCGGCTTGCAGCGCACGCAGCGCAAAGTCGCGTATGCGCCTCACCAGCGGGCCTTCTAGTTCGACCGCGTAGTCCTGCTTGGCGCCAGCCCCAAAGCTGGCCAGATGATCGATGGAGTAGTTGATGCCGCCCACAAAGGCGCGCTCCGCATCGACCACCACGATTTTTCGGTGCATGCGCCTGAACAGGTTGGTGCGCAGACCCCACAGGCGCGGGGCCGGGTCAAACACATGGATGCCTACGCCGGCGGCGCGCAGGCTGTCAATGAAGGCCGCCGACAGGTCCGGCGAGCCATAACCGTCCACGGTGATGTCGATGGTCACGCCGCGCCGCGCCGCGCCCAGCAGCGCTGCGTGCAATGCCATACCCACAGCATCCTCAAACAGGATGAAGGTTTCCAGCAAGACCTCGCGCTGCGCCAGGGCGATGGAATCAAAGACGCGCGGAAAAAAAGCTTCGCCGTTTTCCAGCAGCGAGAGCTGGTTGCCGCCCGTCCATCGCGTTTTCATGGTCGTGCCGTTTTAGCTGGCCCACAGCTCGATCTCGGCAGCCAGCGGTGCGTGGTCTGACAATTTCGCCCAGGGAAAACGTGGCAAGACCACCGGTGCATGACCTACGGCATTGCGCACATAAATACGGTCCAGCTGCAGCAGTGGCAGGCGCGCCGGAAAGGTGCGCGCAGCGCGCCCGTTGGCTTGCACAAACACCTCATGCAAGTCGGCCCCTTGTGCCAGCTGATCGTGCGCCAGCACACGCCAATCGTTGAAGTCGCCCGCCACGATCAGCGGCGCATCGGCAGGAATATTGCGGCTGGCCATTTCGCACAAGAGGTCCATCTGCTGGCGCCGGTGCGATTCCAGCAGCCCCAGATGCACACAGACCGCATGCACGTTCGGACGCTGGTCGGGCATCTCCAGCACGCAGTGCAACATGCCGCGGCGCTCAGGCCCGCTGATGGACACGTCCAGGTTATCGTATTGGATGATCGGAAACTTGGACATCACCGCGTTGCCATGGTGACCATTGGTATAGACCGCGTTGCGCCCGTAAGCAAAGTCCGGCCAGATGCTGTCGGCCAAAAACTCGTAATGCGGGGTGTCGGGGTAGTCGTCAAACCTGTCGCCATGGGTGGCGTGTGTGCCCGTGACTTCCTGCAGGAAAACCACGTCGGCACCCACCTGCCGCACGGCTTCGCGCAGCTCGTGCAGCATGAATTTGCGATTAAAAAAAGTGAACCCCTTGTGGATGTTCACGGTCATGACCTTGATGGAAAAAGCAGCCGGAGAGGCGGGTCGCAGAGCGAACATGGGCACACAGACAGGTTTTCGAAAGACGGTTTTACCCCGCTTTGCCGTACCCGCCCTGTAGGACAGTGAGCACATCGCCGCAGGGCGCGAAGCCTTCCACCATACGCCAAACGCAGAAGGGTCTTTTTCTACTTTCTATACTGGCACCTGATTGCGGCCGCATCGGGCGGTGCAGGGGTTCACAATTTGGCAACGATGTCAGGAGCAATCCAATGCTGATCTATCTGGTGGCGGGTCTGGTGGTTTTTCTGGGTGTTCATTCCTCGCGCATGCTGGCTGAAGGCTGGCGTAGCCGGACCATTGAACGGCTGGGTGCCAAGCCCTGGAAGGCCTTTTACGCGCTGTTCTCCCTTGCCGGCCTGGCGCTGCTGGTTTGGGGATATGGCGTGGCCCGCCAGCAGCCTGTGCAGCTGTGGAGCCCACCGGTTGGTTTGCGTCACGCGGCCGCGCTGCTGACCTGGTTTGCCTTTGTGTTGCTGGCGGCCGCCTATGTGCCGGGCAACCAGATCAAGGCACGGCTGCACCACCCGATGCTGCTGGGCACCAAGGTCTGGGCGCTGGCGCATTTGCTGGCCAACGGCACGCTGGCCGGGGCAATTTTGTTTGGCAGCTTTTTGCTGTGGGCGGTGACGATGTTTGCCAGTGCACGCCGGCGTGATCGGCGTGAAGCCGTGCGGTACGCCGCCGGTAAAGCCAGCCGCACAGTGATCACACTGGCGGCCGGAACTGTGGCCTGGGCCGCGTTTGCCTTTTGGCTGCACGGTTTGCTGATCGGCATCCGACCCATCGGCTGAGCTTTCGCCGGGTGGCTTTATTGGCCGCCCATGTGACTCATGTGGCCCTTGCCGCCCATTGGGCCCATGTATTCTTTCGAGTCACCACCGTGCCGGCCAGCGGTGCGGCTGAACTGCGCGTCAAAGATCTTCTGTTGCGCCGGTGTCAACACGGCATAAAAAGTCTTGGTGGCATCGGCCCGCTGGTCCATTCGCAGGTTCATCTCGGTCATATGCTGCGTGTGCAGTGCGCGCATGCGGTCCAGGCGCTCGGGCGTGGGCAGCTTGTCCAGTTCGGCATGCGTGGCGGCCATGTTGGCCATGCCGGCGTGCGGCTTGGGTTTCACGGCTGCGGTGAAAGTGGTCCATGCCGCCTCTTGTGCCGGAGTGATTTGCAGTTTGGCCTTGAAGGCCGCCAGACGCTGGTCCATGCGGGCTTGCATTCTGGCGGGGTCGTGACGACCCATGGCTTCGGCGCGCGGGCCGGGGGTGACGGGGCCTGCGGCAGGTGCTGTTTGAGCCAGACCCAAGCCGGCGCTGGCGCACAAAAGGCCGGCCAGAACGATGCGTTTGAATGTGGGGGTGCGGGATGTCATGGAGCGTTCCTTCAAGTTGAGCTGAGTTGAATCACAAGCCTCTGCGCTGTTTGGCTGCAGATTGACGTCAAGTGTGGGCGCGCCCTGTATCGCTGTCATGAAACCCCGGTGTGCATTTGTAAAGTTGCTTGAAGATGTGTGCCGCCGCAAAGCCCGGCTGAGCTTGCTCAGGCCGCCACGTCGTAGCCTTCTTCGGCAATTGCTTTGGCCAGGGCTTCGCGTGGCTGGGTGCTGTCCACGTCAACGCGGTTGGCGGCGCGGTCAATCGTGACCACGGCTTGCGGGTCTATGTGCTGAACAGCCGTCTTGACGGCGCGCTCGCAATGGCCGCAGGTCATGCCGGTGACGGTGAAGGTTTGGGTCATGGGTGAACTCCTGTCTTGGGTGTTGAGCATAGCTGGGGGCTCTTTTCGGGGTGGCAAGGTTTAAGCTCGGGCCATGAACACGCTGCCTTTGCCAATTTTGCCCACGGATCCTTTGCCTGGCTCACCGGAGGAGGTCAGCCTGGACCTCGGCATTGAGGGCATGACTTGCGCGTCTTGCGTCTCGCGCGTTGAGCGGGCGCTGAAAAAAGTGCCCGGCGTGCAAGAGGCGACGGTCAACCTGGCCACCGAGTCTGCGCGCGTGCGCTTTGCGCCTGGCGCCAGCACCGAGGCCGTGCTGCGCCGTGCCGTGCGGGAAGCCGGCTATGGCGTGCGCGAGCACGATGTGATGGACGATGCCGGCGAGCTTTCGCCCTGGGCCGGTTTTGCCCCGGTGGCGCTGGCCCTGGCCCTGGCTGCTCCGTTGGTCTTGCCGATGCTCGCCGACCTGGCCGGGCGGCACTGGATGTTGCCGGCCGCCTGGCAATTTGCGCTGGCCACGCCGGTGCAGTTCGGGCTGGGCGCGCGCTTTTACCGGGCCGGCTGGCATGCGCTCAAAGCGCGCACCGGCAACATGGACTTGCTGGTCGCCATCGGCACCAGCGCGGGCTGGGGCTTGTCGGTGTGGCTGTGGCTGAGCGCGGAGGCTGGCAGCATGCCGCACCTGTACTTTGAAGCTTCGGCCGTGGTGATCGCGCTGGTGATGCTGGGCAAATGGCTGGAGACCCGCGCCAAGCGCCAGACCACCGCTGCCATTCGCGCCCTGCATGCGCTGCGGCCGGCGCTGGCGCACGTGATGCTCAAAAACGGCGAGCAGGCTGACGTGCCGGTGGGCGAGCTGCTGCTGGGCGACCGCGTGGTGGTGTTGCCGGGCGAGCGCTTTCCGGTGGACGGCGTGCTGCTGGAAGGCCGCACGCAGGTGGACGAGTCGATGCTGACCGGCGAACCCTTGCCGGTCACCAAGGAAGCCGATGCGGCCCTGACCGGCGGCAGCATCAATGGCGACGGCCGTGTGCTGATGCGTGTCAGCGCGGTTGGGCGCGACACCGTGCTGTCCAGAATCATTGGCCTGGTGGAAGACGCACAGGCCGGCAAGGCCCCGATCCAGCGTTTGGTGGACCAGGTGGCGGCGGTGTTTGTGCCGGTGGTGCTGCTCATCGCGCTGGCCACGCTGCTGGGCTGGCTGGCCATGGGCCAGCCACTGGAAGTGGCGCTGATCCGCGCGGTGGCGGTGCTGGTGATCGCCTGCCCGTGCGCGCTGGGCCTGGCAACGCCGGCGGCCATCATGGCCGGCACCGGCGTGGCGGCCAAAGAAGGCATTTTGATCAAGGACGCGCAGGCCCTGGAGCTGGCGCACCGCGCCGACACCGTGGCTTTTGACAAGACCGGCACGCTGACCATCGGGCAGCCGCGGCTGGTGGCTTTTGTGCTGGCCGGTGATGCCAACGATGCGGCGCAAGATGACGCACAGGAGGCCGCGCAACTGAGCGCGGCGGCCAGCTTGCAAAGCGGCAGCGAACACCCGCTGGCACGCGCCGTGGTCAACGCCGCCAAAGAACGCGGCCTGCCTTTGCAGGCGCTGGACGACATGCACGCCGTGGCCGGGCGCGGCACCGAAGGCCGGGTGGCCGGCAGGGCCTTCCTGATTGGCAGCCTGCGCTGGATGAACGAGTTGGGCGTCGGCCTGGGACCCTTGCAGACTGAGGCTGATCGTCTGCAGCAAGGCGGCGCCACCGTGTCGGCGCTGGCCGAGCGGCGGCCCGAAGGCCTGGTGCTGCGCGCGCTGATGGCCTTTGCCGACGAACCCAAACCCGGCGCCCGCCAGGCGTTGGCTGCACTGCGCGCACGCGGCCTGCGCATCGTCATGATCTCCGGCGACAACCGCGGCGCCGCCCTGGCCATGGCCGAGCGCCTGGGCCTGCACCCCGACGAAGTGATCGCCGACGTGCTGCCCGGCGACAAAGCCGCCCTGGTGGCCGAACTCAAGCAAGGAAAAGCGCACCCCCCCGGGGGGCAGCGCAGTACGCGAAGCGACGAGCGTGGGGGCACCGGTTTTTCCGCAGGGCCGCCCCAAGGAAAAATGCACCCCCTCGGGGGGCAGCGAACCACACGCAGTGGGGAGCGTGGGGGCACCGTCGTGATGGTTGGCGACGGCGTGAACGACGCGCCGGCGCTGGCCGCCGCCGATGTCGGCATGGCCATGGGCACCGGCACTGACGTGGCCATGCACGCCGCAGGCATCACGCTGATGCGTGGTGACCTGTCACTGGTCGAGGGTGCGCTGGAGATCTCTCACCGCACCGTCCTGAAAATCCGGCAGAACTTGTTTTGGGCTTTCGCTTACAACGTGGCCGGCATTCCGCTTGCTGCGCTGGGCTACCTCAACCCGGTGCTGGCCGGCGCGGCCATGGCCTTGTCCAGTGTGAGCGTGATGTCCAACGCGCTGCTGCTCAAACGCTGGCGGCTCAAGCGTTATTGATTTGCATCAAACCGGGCGGTCAGCTCGGGTGCCACACTGGTTCGAACTTGAACGCTGGAGTCCCCATGTCGCACTTGGCCCTGAAAATCATCCGTGAAGAGCACGCCAGCCTGGCGGCCATGCTGCACTCGCTGGAGCAGATGCTTCAGCGTGGCCCGGGCGAGCAGCCCGAGCGCTTTTTTGATGTGCTGCGCGCCATGCTTTTTTACATTGACGAATTCCCTGAGCGCATGCACCACCCCAAAGAGTCGAACCTGCTGTTTCCACGGCTGGTGCGCGTGGCGCCCGAGTTACTGGGCGTCATCAGCCGGCTTGAGACCGACCATGTCAAGGGAGAAGCCCAGGTGCGCGAGTTGCAGCATTTGCTGCTGGCCTGGGAGTTGCTGGGCGATTCGCGGCGCGAGGCCTTCACCGAAGCCGCGCAAGCGTATGTGAAGTTTTACCTTGACCACATGCGCACCGAGGAGCTCGAGTTGCTGCCGGCGGCTGAGCGCCTGCTGGACGCAGACGACTGGACGGTGCTGGACGCCGCCTTCAGCACCCACCGCGACCCGCTGGCCGGCGGCCTGCGCGACCCGAGCTATGACCGTCTGTTCAGCCGCATCGTGCTGACGGCGCCGGCGCCCATCGGCGTCGGCCCGGGCTAGCCCTGACGACGTACGCCAGCGCCACGGTTTTTTACTTCAGCAGGCCTTCGGCGCGCAAGGCCGCTTGCACGGCCGGGCGTGCGGCCACGCGGGCGCGGTGGGCGCTGATGTTGGCAAAGCCCGATAAGTCCACCTTGACGTAAGCGCCCCAGCCCGTGACGGTGAAGAGATAAGCGTCCGCCACCGTGAAGGTGTCGCCCATCATGTACTGCTTGCCTGCCAGTTGGCTGTCTATCCAGGCCATGCGCGAGAGCAGCTTCTCGGTCACCGCGGGTTTGTAGTCGGCCGGCGTGGCTGGGTTGAACAGCGGGCTGAAGCCTTTGTGCAGCTCGGTGCTGATGAAGTTGAGCAGCGACTGCAATTGGTAGCGGGCCATGCTGCCGTTGGCCGGTGCCAGTTGTTTGTCGGGCACCTGGTCGGCGATGTACTGGACGATGGCCGGGCCTTCGCTCAGCTGCGTGCCGTCGTTCAGCACCAGCAGCGGCACATAGCCCAGGGGGTTGATGCTGTAGTAATCGGTGCCGTCCTTGAGCTGGTGCGTCTTGGTGCTGGCCATCTCTGCGGTGAAGGCCAGGCCAGCTTCGTGCAACACGATGTGCGGAGACAGTGAGCAGGCGCCGGGGGAGTAATAAAGCTTCATGAAGTCCTTGGGTTGGTGAATGCTGCGAATTTACCGCAGAGCGCCATGCTATCGCTTTACCCGTTGCCAGATTGGCGCGGCATGCTCGGACTGGTCCTACATACCCATGGGCGGGCCACTGATTAGCCTGACCGGCGTGGCGTTTTACGCTTTACAACATGGTGGAACCGGCTTCTTGCAATGCTTTTCAGCAAGCCCGCTTCGTGTTGACAACCTTTTTTCTGAGCCTGACCTGTTATGCCTATTCAGTATTCATTGCGCAATTTCTCTACTTTTTTTCAGACCCCCGTTGATTCCCGTGTTGGCCCTGCCGCGGCGAAACACCACCGCCAGGTGAGCCAGCAATTCAGGCTGGCTGAATTGATGCTGTTGAACCGTCTGCGCGCGCGCATCCGGCACGACCTGGCGGCGGACACACTCGCGCGGGCGGCCGTGGTTATCGGGGTCACCGCCCGGCAGTGGTTTGGTGAAACCGGCCGCAGCGCGGTGGACCTGGAGCCCGGGGCATGATCAGCGCATTGCTGGACATGGCCGAGCAACTGGCGCCGGCGCAACACTACTACAAGGGCATGGCCAGCATCATTGCGCTGCACCGTGTGGCCGCGCCCGACTCTGCCCGCCTGCCCGTCAATGAGAGCCTGAAGCTGGACCCGGCGGTGCTGGAGAACATGATCCTGACACTCCAGGCCAGCGGCCATCAGTTCGTCAGCATGGACGGCCTGTGGGCCCAATTGCTCGAGGGCCAGCCCGGTGCCAAACGCATTGCCTTCACGCTCGACGATGGTTACCTGGACAACTACACGCAGGCCTACCCGATTTTCAAAAAACACGGCGTTCCATTCATGCTCTACCTGACCTCCTCTTTCCCGGACCAGACGGCCAGGATGTGGTGGTTTGCCCTGGAAGACATCCTGCTGTCGGGCAAGGAACTTAGGCTGGCCAACGGCATGGTGTTTGACACCGCCACCGCGGCGGACCGGCAGGCCGCTTTTCTGGCCATCCGGCGGCTCATCGTGGAGCCGCAACCGTGCGGCCCGCTGGCCTGCATCGACGCACTGTTTGCCGACCATGGCATCGACTGGCTGGCCTACTGCCGGCGCTACGCGCTGAACTGGGCGCAAGTGCGGGCCCTGTCTGAGGACCCGCTGGTGTCGCTGGGCGGCCACACGGCCAGCCACACCAGCTTGAGCGTGCTCAGCCCTGACGCGCTGGTGCAAGAGGTGGTCAGCGCAAACCAGCGCATCAGCGCGGTCACTGGCCGGCCAGTGGTGCATTTCGCCTATCCCTTTGGCGGGCGCAAGGAGGCCGGGGAGCGCGAGTTTGCGCTGCTCAAGTCGCTGGGCCTGAAGACGGCCGTCACCACGCGCCGCGGCAATGTCTACCCGGCGCACAAGCATCACCTGACGGCCCTGCCGCGCGTCAGCTTTGAAAACAGCTGGAGCCTGCAGCGCCTGGGCCGGCCGACCTTTCCGCGCGTGGTCACGGCCTGATATTCCCGTCCGGTCGATGTAAACCCCCTTGCCCCTTGGGCCGGTTTCGCCTACGGTGTTGGCTTCATTCAAAAGGGGGCACCGGTTCATGAAACTCAAGGTCAACGGAAAAGCGCACGAACTCGACGTCGAACCCGACATGCCCCTGTTATGGGCTTTGCGCGACGAACTCGACATCAAGGGGCCGAAGTTCGGCTGCGGTGTGGCCCAGTGCGGCTCTTGCACCGTCTTGCTCAATGGCGAGCCGGTGCGCTCGTGCTCCTACCCGGTGTCGGCGGCGGCCGGCCAGCAGGTCATCACCATCGAGGGCCTGGCAAGCAAGGGCAAGCTGCACCCGGTGCAACAGGCCTGGGTAGACCACCAGGTGCCGCAGTGCGGTTACTGCCAGGGCGGCCAGATGCTGGCGGCCGTGGCCCTGCTC
>JBIKHR010000335.1:0-3118 GCA_044362035.1 Polaromonas sp.
CCTGATGGTGAGCGTGCGCGAAGGCAAACCGGTTTTTCTTAAAGACATCGCCAGCGTGCAAGACGGGCCGCTGCCGGCCAGCCGCTACGTGTGGCACGGCAAGGGCCAGGCCAGCGGTGGTGGTGACCTTCCTGCCGTGACACTGGCCATCACCAAAAAGCCCGGTGAAAACGCGATTGATGTGGCCAATGCCGTGGTCAGCCGTGTGGCGCAATTACGCGGCACCGTGATCCCGGACGAGGTGCAGGTGGTTGAAACCCGCAACTACGGCGCCACGGCCAACGACAAGGCTAAAAAGTTGATCCAGAAGCTGCTGTTTGCCACGGCGGCGGTGGTGGCGCTGGTGTTCATTGCCCTGGGCCGGCGCGAAGCGGCTATCGTCGGCGCAGCGGTGGTGCTGACCTTGACGGTGACGCTGTTTGCCTCCTGGGCCTGGGGCTTCACGCTCAACCGGGTGTCGCTGTTCGCGTTGATTTTCTCCATCGGCATTTTGGTGGACGACGCCATCGTGGTGGTTGAAAACATTCACCGCCACCAAAAACTGTTCCCCGGCAAGACGCTGGCCGAGATCATCCCCGGTGCGGTGGACGAAGTCGGCAGCCCAACCATTCTGGCCACCTTCACCGTCATTGCGGCGCTGTTGCCCATGGCCTTTGTCAGCGGCCTGATGGGCCCTTACATGAGCCCCATTCCGATCAACGCCAGCATGGGCATGCTGCTGTCGCTGGCGATTGCCTTTGTCGTCACGCCCTGGCTGGCGCGGATCTGGATGAAAGCCAGCCACCCGGGCGACAGCCACAGCGCACCCACCGGACTGGCGACCAAGATCGGGCCGCTGTTCGAACGCGTGTTCAAACCACTGCTGGACAGCCAGCAAGGCGGGCGCAACCGCAAGCTGCTGGGCCTGGGCATTGCCGGGCTGATCGCCCTGTCGCTGGTCTTGCCGGCCACCGGTCTGGTGCTGCTCAAGATGCTGCCCTTTGACAACAAGTCCGAGTTTCAGGTGGTGGTGGACATGCCGGCTGGCACCCCGGTGGAGCAGACGGCCGCCGTGTTGCGCGCCTTGGGCACGCACCTGGCCACCGTGCCTGAAGTCACCCATTACCAAGCTTATGCGGGCACGGCCGCACCCATCAACTTCAACGGTCTGGTGCGCCAGTACTACCTTCGCGCAGGCGGTGAGGTCGGTGACATTCAGGTCAACTTGGTGGACAAGGACCAGCGCAACGACAAGAGCCATGTGATCGCCACACGCGTGCGGCCCGAATTGCAAAAAATCGGTCAGCGCTTTGGCGCCAACGTCAAAGTGGTAGAAGTGCCACCCGGTCCACCCGTGATCTCGCCCATCGTGGCCGAGATTTACGGCCCGGACGCCGAAGGCCGGCGCAGCGTCGCCAAAGCCGTGCGGGCGATTTTTGAAAAGACCGACAACGTGGTGGACGTGGACGACAGCAGCATTTCCAGCGCACCGCGCAAGCTGCTGCTGGTGGACCGCCGCAAAGCCGCTGCGCTGGGCGTGTCACAGCAAGACATCGTCAGCACCTTGCGCGCAGGCCTGGCCGGCGAGACCGCCACCTTCCTGCACGACGGCAGCAAATACCCGACCGCCGTCACGCTGCAATTGCCGTCTGAGTTGCATGGCGACCTCAATGCGCTGCTGCAACTGAGCGTGCGCAGTGCCGCCGGCAAGCTGGTGCCGATACGGGAACTGGTGACGATGAGCGACACCGAGCGCGAGCAGCCCATCATCCACAAGGACTTGCTGCCGGTGAACTTTGTCACCGCCGACATGGCCGGCACGGTGGACAGCCCCTTGTATGGCATGTTCCAGATGCGCGCCAGGATTGCCGACATCCAGACACCAGACGGCGGGCGCCTGAGTGAATACTTCATCAACCAGCCTTCAGACGCCTGGCGCGGTTACGCCATCAAGTGGGACGGCGAATGGCAGATCACCTACGAAACCTTTCGCGACATGGGCGCCGCCTATGGCGTGGGTCTGGTGCTGATCTACCTGCTGGTGGTGGCGCAGTTTGCCTCCTACCTGACACCGCTGATCATCATGGCGCCGATTCCGCTGACCATCATCGGCGTGATGCCCGGCCATGCCCTGCTGGGTGCGCAATACACCGCCACCAGCATGATCGGCATGATCGCATTGGCCGGCATCATCGTGCGCAACTCCATCTTGCTGGTGGACTTCATCAACCTGCAAGTGCGCGAGGGCGTGCCCTTCAAAGAGGCGATTGTTCAAGCGGCCATCACGCGGGCGCAGCCCATCATGCTGACGGGTGGCGCGGCCATGTTGGGCGCCTTCTTCATTCTCGATGACCCGATCTTCAACGGCCTGGCCATCTCGCTGATCTTCGGCATCTTTGTCTCTACCGTGCTGACGCTGGTGGTGATTCCTACGCTGTACTACGCGGCCTATCGCCGTAAGTACGAGTCGGCATCCTGAGTTTTTTATCCGCTTTCTTTAACCGCTTCCCTTTCACCTGATGGAGATTTTTTCATGACTTCCTGGCAAATCGTTCGCGCTGTCGCTGGCACTTTCATTCTCGTGTCGTTGGCCCTGGGCATCCCGGGCAGTCCGGTGTTCATGAGCCAATGGTGGCTGGCCTTCACCGCTTTTGTGGGTGCCAACCTGCTGCAAAGCGGCTTCACCAAGTGGTGCCTGATGGACAGCATCCTGCGCAAGTTCGGCGCTAAGCCCGGCTGATCTGCCCTCACCTCTTTCCTCTGGCCTTCCCTTGGCTTTTTCCCGGACTACTGGAGCGCGCTCATGACATCACGCACCTTGCTCGTTGGCGCCGCACTTTCTGTGTGCGCCCTGACAGCCCATGCCACCGACCTGCTGCAGGTCTGGCAGGCGGCCCGCCAGCATGACCCGCAAGGTCGCGTGATCGACGCCGGCCGCGCTGCCAGTGCGCAGCAGCGCGAGCTGGCCGCCTCGTTGTGGAGGCCGCAGCTAGGCTTGAGCGCCAGCGCCGGTGCGGCCAGCGCCAACAGCCAGATGGAAGGCGCGCAGTTTGCTGCACCGCCGGCTTTTCCGGCAACCTCCGGCGCTTCGTTTGCGACCTCGGTCAACGGCGGCACGTCCACGCGCTGGGCGCTCAAT
>JBIKHR010000336.1:0-3114 GCA_044362035.1 Polaromonas sp.
GCTGTCCCGGCGGTATCTGAGCCCGGGCGGGGCCAGATGCCACCAAGACGGCCGCTACCGCCGACAGCTGCGTGAACGCAGACAGGGTCACGCGCGGGTGGTCGCCAGTCCAATCACCGGGGCCAGGCTGGCCGCCTGGCCGACAGACCAGCAGGCCTTGAGCAGGGCCTTGGTTGTGTCAGCACCCAGCACCGGGTCTGACAGGCCATGGAACTTGGCTTCAAGCAACGCATCGGTCATGGGGTTTTGCAGCGAGCCTATCGCGTGCTCGACAAACACATGCACGCGGCGACCGTCGTTGAGCACGGCGGTCACATCAACGCTGGCCTCGTCGATGGCGTTATCGACCGTGGCAATCACCTTGCGGCGCAGCGCCACCATGTCGGCGCGGTTGACGACCTCGTCCGAGAACTCGTCCTCGGCGGCGTAGCCGAAGGTCAGGCCGGCAGCGCAGCCGTGGTAGACGCTGAACTTGGCTTGCAGGCCGTCAGCCGGTTCTTTTTTGCCGGTGAGTTCGAGCACCAGTGAGTGCACTTTGAGTTCGATGCTTTGTACCTGGTCCGGCGTGACGCCCAGGGTGCGCAGCTGCGCGCAGGCGTCGATGCTGGGGTGAATCACGATGCCGCAGGCAAACGGCTTGAAGGTGTTGAAGGAGATCTCAAAGCGCTGGCCGAGTTCGTCGGTGATCTCATTCCAGTCGTTCTTGGTTGACACGGTCTGCATCATGCCGCGTGGTGCTTCCAGCGCCTTGGGGCTGGCCGTGAAGCCTTTGCTGGCCAGCAGCGCCGACATCATGCCGGCGCGGGCCGCGCCACCGGGGTGAAAGGGCTTGGTCATGGTGCCGAATTGTTCGCGCATGCCGATCGGCTGTGAGGCGGCGATGCCCAGCGCCATGGCGGTTTGCTGTGTATCGAGCTTGAGCAGGCGGGCGCAGGCGGCGGCTGCGCCCAGCGTGCCGGTGGAGCCGGTGATGTGCCAGCCGCGGTCATAGTGCTCGGGGTACATGGCGTTGCCGACGCGACAGGCCACGTCGATGCCCAGCACCAGCGCGTCGATGCATTCGCGGCCGCTGGCACCGATGTGTTCGGCCAGAGCCACGATGGCCGAAGCCACCGGGCCAGCCGGGTGAATGATGGTTTTCAGGTGGGTGTCGTCAAAGTCAAAGGTGTGCGATGTGATGCCGTTGATCAACGCGGCACTGCCCATGTCCACTTTTTCGCTGCGGCCCAGCACGCTGGCTTGCGGCGCTGGCTGGAACATCTGTGCGGCCGACAGGGCCGCGTCGGCTGCTTCATGGTGGGCGGCGCCCACGGCGCAACCGAGCCAGTTGGTGAAGGTGCGGTGCGCGTCGTGGTCCACCGCATCGCTCCAGCCTTTGGAGGGGTGCGTGGCGACGAATTTCGCCAGGATTTGCGTGACGGGCGGGGCATTGTGGTCGGCGGCGACCTGGGTATTGCGGGCCATGAAAAAAGTCTTTCGGCAGAAATTGCCAGAGTTAAAAAAACGAATGAACGGCAGCCTTCAGCGCCATGCGCGCAAGGCAGCACCCGGCACCCTGGCGGGCACGCGGGTACGCGGGTGCGTGCCTGCTGCGGGTTTTAGCTGTCGAGTTGAATGCCGCGGTCCTGCGCCAGCTTGGTCCAGCGGGTGATGTCAGCGCGGATGAAGTCGCCAAATTTTTCGGGTGTCATGACGGTGGGCTCGATGGCTTCGACCGACAGCTTTTCGCGCATGTCCGGGGCGCGCAGCACCGTCGCCAGCGACTCGTTGAGGGTCTTGACAATGGCGGCCGGCATGCCGGCCGGGCCGACCACGCCGTACCACTGCTGCGCGTCAAAGCCTTTGAAGCCCGACTCGTCGAGCGTGGGCACATCCTTGAACAGCGGGTGACGCTGCATGCCGGTCACGGCCAGCGGACGCACGCGGCCCGAGCGGATGTGCGGCACGGCGGCGGCCAGGCCGGGGAACATGGCCTGGGTCTGTCCGCCGATCAGGTCGGTGAAAGCCGGCGCTATGCCGCGGTAAGGAATGTGCACCATGAAAGAGTTGACCTGTTGCTTGAACAGCTCCATCGTCAGGTGCGTCAGCGAGCCTGCACCGGCCGAGCCGTAACTGAGCTTGCCCGGGTTTTTCTTGATGTACTCAATGAACTCTTTGATGTTTTTGACCGGCAGTGCGGCGTTCACCACCAACACATTGGGCGTGCCGCCAATCATGCCGATCGGCGTGAAGTCCTTGATGGCGTCATACGGCACCTTGCGTGTGGCCGGGCTGGTGCCGTGGGTGGCCACATAGCCTTGCAGCAGGGTGTAGCCGTCAGGCGCGGCGCGGGCCGTGGCCTGGCAGGCAATCACGCCGCCGCCGCCGGCCTGGTTGTCCACCAGAAAACTTTGCTTGAGCAAGGCGCCCCAACGCTCGGTCACGGTACGGCCGACCATGTCGCTGCCGCCACCGGCAGACACCGGCACGATGTAGCGGATGGGTTTGGTCGGGTAAGTGGCTTGGGCCCAGCTCAAGGCGGGGGCGGCCAGCAGGGCGGGTGTGGCGAATACAAGGTGGCGGCGTTTCATGGGTGTCTCCAGTTTTAAAGTTAATCGGCAAAGGGTGATGGGGTGGGCTGTCAGGCCTTCAAGCGGCGGCGGCCAGCAACCGGCCATGGGCGCGGCCCACATGTTCGGCCAGCAAGGTGTTGCAGCGCTCGGAATCGCGTTGGCGCAGGGCTTGCGCAATGTCGATGTGTTCAGCAATGGAGGCTTGCATGCCGATATCCTGCGCCAGATTTTTCAGGCGCGAGAGATGCAGTTTTTGCACGATGCCGCGGTAAGTCTCGGTCAACGACTGGTTGCCCGCTGCTTCAATGATGGCCCAGTGAAAGCGCAGGTTCTCGCCATAGTAGCTTTGCACATCCTGCCTTTGGGCCGCCTGGCGCATGCGCTCGGTCGCGTCGTCCAGCACGGCCAGCAGCGCTGCATTGTCTGTCGCTGGGCGCAGGGACGCCTGCCGGCCGGCAAAGCCGTCGAGGAGCGCGCGCATCTGGTACAGGTCGCGAATCTCGGGCGCTGCGAGCTGGCGCACAAACACGCCTGCATGTTTGCGTGCAACCACCAGACCGGA
>JBIKHR010000079.1:0-10212 GCA_044362035.1 Polaromonas sp.
ATGAGACACCCAGTGCTGCGCCTCGCCAGGGTGCTGCGTGCTGGAGTACACCAGCCACTGGTTTTGCTCTTGCGGCAGCACGTAGGCGATTTGCCCTTCCAGGTAAAAGTGCTCCTGACCGCCGACTTCGAGACTGCCGCTGAGGGTGTGCGGCGCGCGCGCCAGCGCGGCGGCGGCGTCACCACGGCGCACAGTCACAGGCGGCAACACAAAGCTTTGCGCGGCCAGCGCTTCACGCACCGTCAGCACGGCGGGCACGGCGTCGATGTGCAGCTGTACTTTGCGCGCGGCGTAGCGCGCTTGCATCACGCTGTCCGCCACCACCAGGCCGATGACCTGGCCGATGTGCTGGACCGTGTCCACCGCAAAGATGGGCTCGTCATGCACAAAGGTGGCCAGCAGCGGGTCGCCGGGCACGTCGGCTGCCAGCACCACGCCGCGCACACCGGGCATGGCCAGCGCTGCCGTCGCGTCTATACCCAACAAGCGGCCGTGCGCCACGTTAGACAAGATGGGCGCGGCAAACAGCGTGCCTTTGACTTCAGGAATGTCGTCGATGTAATTGACCGCGCCGGCTACTTGCGCACGCGCGCTCTCATGAAAATGCGACTGGCCTGCGGCACTCTTAACGCTGGGCGTGTTCAGCGGCAGTTTGTCGGGGGCGTTCATGCTAAGGCCTCCAGCTTGAAGGACTCGAGGTTGATGTGTTGCGCGCCCTGGCTCTCCAGCCAGAAGCGTTGCAACAAATTACCCAGCACTTCGCGCCGGTAGCCGGACGATGCGCGCATGTCGGAGATTGGCTCAAACTCTGCGCGCAGTGTGGCCATGGCCGCTTGCACGCTGGCTTCGGTCCAGGGCTGGCCCCGCAAGGCGGCTTCGGTTTGCACAGCGCGCACCGGAGTGGCGGCTACGCCGCCCGCGCCGATGGAGATGGCCTGAACCACACCATCAGCCAGTTGCAGCTGCAGCGCCAGGCACACGGCAGAGATGTCGTCGTCATAACGCTTGGAGATTTTGTAGGCGCGCAGCAGTGTTTGTGTGCCTTGTACTGTTGCTGGCAGGGGCAGCTTGATGAAAGCCAGCACCTCGTCGGGCGCCAGCAGGTTTTTCCGGTAGCCGGTGTAAAAATCTTCCAGCTCCATCTCGCGTTGCCCGCGCTGGCTGGCCAGCACAATGCGGGCGTGCAGTGCAATCAGCAGCGGCATCGAGTCGCCAATCGGCGAGCCGTTGGCCACGTTGCCGCCCAGCGTGCCCGAGTTGCGTACCGGCAAGCCGGCAAAGCGCGTGGCAAAGGTGCTGAGTTCCGGCCAGTGCTGCACCAGCGCGGCAAAAGCGTCATGCAAATTGGCGGCGGCACCGATCACCAGGTGGCCGTTGTGCGCTTCAATGCGGCGCAGCTCGGCCACGCGGGTGAGGTCGATCACGGCGTCAAAATTTTTGTGCAACTTGGTCACCCACAGGCCGACGTCGGTGCAGCCTGCCACCACTTGCGCAGCGGGTCGGGAGGCGCGGGCGGCCAGTAGTTCGGCCAGGGTGGCGGGCAGCAGGTAGGCGGCTTCTCCATGGCCAGACGCAGGCTGAATCTGGGCCAGCGCGGTCTTGAGCCGGTTCTCGTCAAGCCGCACCGCCTGGAAGCTGGCCATTTGCTGCGCCGCGTCCAGGATGGGCCGGTAACCGGTGCAGCGGCACAGGTTGCCCGACAGCTCGGTCTGCGCCAGCTCGCGTGAAACACTCTGGCCGTGTGCCACATGGTTCTGGTACATGCCAAACAGGCTCATGACAAAGCCGGGTGTGCAAAAGCCGCATTGCGAGCCGTGGCACTGCACCATCGCTTCTTGTGCCGGGTGCAGCGCGCCGCTTGCCCCGCCTTGCAGCAGCGGGTCGGCCGTCAGGTCTTCCACCGTCCACAGCGCCAGAGCGTGCACCGAATGGGCCATGCGGATACAGCTGTTGACGGCCTTGAAGCTCAGCGCACCACCTTGAGCCTCGCCAAGGACCACCGTGCAGGCGCCGCAGTCACCTTCGCCGCAGCCTTCCTTGGTGCCGCTGCAGCCCAGGTCTTCGCGCAGCACCTCCAGCAGGGTTCGGGTGGGTGGTACATTGCTCAGCGTCACCACCTCGCCGCGCCGGATGAACTGAATTGTTTGTAGGTGGGGGGAGGGCGTAGAAATTGGCATAGCGATTGGTATAGCGGTTGGCATATTAATGTCAGGTTAAACAATCAAGCAATCGCCGGCATACTGATCGGCATATCAACCGCATGGTTAAACAGGTATGAATGATCAGGCGCTTTTCGGCAAGATAGACCTCCATCTCATCAAGGTCTTACACATCGTGCTTACCGAACGCAACGTTTCGCGCGCCGCCATCCGTCTTGGAATGTACCAACCCGCCGTCAGCGCAGCGTTGCGGCGCCTGCGAGATTTGGCGGGGGACCCTCTGTTGGTGCGTTCAGGCGCCGGAATGGTGCCAACCGATGCAGGTCTGCGCATGATCGAGCCGTCTGCGAGTATTTTGCGTGCCGCCGAGGTGATGTTCAGCGATGCCCGAGGTTTTGATCCAGCCACCGCTAAAACTGTGTTCAGTCTGGCGGCGAGTGACTACCTCGACCCGCTGTTTTTGCCGCATCTGGTTGCGCAGATCAAATCGCAGGCGCCGCACTGCCGGATTGAGATGCGGGCGCTGTCACCTGAATCCGATTACCGGGCCCATCTGGCCCAGGGCGACATTGATATCGTCATCGGCAACTGGACCGAGCCGCCGGATGACTTGCACATGGGGCGTTTGTTTGGCGACGATGTGGTGTGTCTTGTTTCCCGAGGGCACCCTGCTGTGCGGCGTGGCTGGGATGTCAAGAGTTGGCTTGAGGCCGAGCACATCGCTCCTACGCCGACCCACCTGGGTGCTAAAGGCGTGATTGATGACCATTTGGAGCAGCTCGGTCTGCAGCGCAACATCATGGCGCGCTGTCCGCACTTCGGACTGATTCCGGCGATGGTGGCATCCAGCTTGCTGGTACTGACCACCGGGCGGCAGTATTGTGAGCGCTACAGCGAGGGGTTGCCGCTGAAAATCTTGCCTTGCCCGATAGAATTTCCCCGCATGATGTATTACCAGCTTTGGCACGAACGCTCGCATGCCTCCAATTCCGCCAAGTGGTTGCGCGAGCGGGTGAAGGCGGTGGCCATGGCGCTCAAAAAAGAAGAGCCTAAAAATGGATAACCAGGCCTTTGCCACTCCGCGCTTGCAGCTGCACGGCATCACCAAAAGCTACCCGGCGGTGGTGGCCAACAGTGATGTTTCGCTGACGGTGCAGCCCGGCGAAATCCATGCCGTGCTGGGCGAAAACGGCGCCGGCAAGTCCACGCTGATGAAGATCATTTACGGCGCGGTCAAGCCCGACGCCGGGATCGTCATGGTCGACGGCATGGCCGTGACGATTCGCAACCCGCAAGAGGCGCGGGCGCTGGGCATCAGCATGGTGTTCCAGCATTTCAACTTGTTTGAAACGCTGACCGTGGCAGAGAATGTCTGGCTTGGGCTCGACAAACAGTTGAGTCTGGCCGAAGTGTCGGTGCAGATTGCCGCCACCACTGAAGAATACGGCCTGCAATTGGACCCGTCTCGGCCGGTGCACACGCTCAGCGTGGGTGAACGCCAGCGGGTTGAGATCGTGCGTGCGCTGCTGACGCACCCAAAGTTGTTGATCTTGGACGAACCAACTTCAGTGCTGACACCGCAGGCGGTTGAAAAACTCTTCGTTACTTTGCGTTTGTTGGCCGAGCGAGGCTGTAGCATTTTGTACATCAGCCATAAGCTGCATGAGATTCGTGCCTTGTGTACGGGCTGCACCGTGTTGCGCGGCGGTAAGGTCACCGGTGTCTGCGATCCGCAGCTGGAGACCAACGCTTCATTGAGTCGCCTGATGATTGGCGCGGAGCCGCCAGCGCTGGAACACCGCGCTTTGAACACTGGTGCCGTTGTGTTGCAGGTGCGGGCGCTGAGCCTCGCGCGTGAAGACCAGTTTGGAGTCGACCTCAATCGCATTAGCCTGGATGTTCGGGCCGGTGAGGTGGTTGGCATCGCCGGGGTCTCCGGCAACGGCCAAAAAGAACTGCTTTATGCGCTGTCTGGTGAAGACACGCGGGCGCCCGCGGATGCAATTCAAGTCAAGGCCGAGCCTGTCGGCAAACTCGACCCCATGCAGCGTCGAGATCGCGGCGTGCATTTCGTGCCTGAAGAAAGACTGGGGCGCGGCGCAGTACCGTCCCTTAGCCTGGCACAAAACCTGTTGCTGACGCGGCGCGATGCGGTCGGCCGCGGTGGCTGGTTGCAACTCGCCAGTTTGCGGGCGCAGGCGCAGGGCATTATTCAGCGCTTCAACGTCAAGGCCGGTGGGCCGGATGCGCCAGCACGGTCTTTGTCGGGCGGCAATTTGCAAAAATTCATCGTTGGTCGCGAGATCGAAGTCGGCCCTGAGTTGCTCATCGTCTCACAGCCGACCTGGGGGGTTGACGTCGGCGCGGCGGCGCAGATTCGCGGTGAGATTTTGAAGCTGCGCGACGCCGGTTGTGCGGTCTTGGTGGTGAGCGAGGAGCTTGAAGAATTATTCGAAATCTGCGACCGCCTGTATGTCATCGCCAACGGTCAAACCTCGCCGTCACTGCCGCGTGCCGAGGCCACGGTCGAACGCGTGGGCCTGTGGATGAGTGGTCTCTGGCAAGAAGAAAGACAAAGCGAAGCACACGCTGAGGCGACAGTGCAAGGAGCCCCGCATGGCTGATTTTTTCAAGCTACGGCTGGAATTGGAAGCGCGCCCGTACGCATCGCGCACCTGGGGTTATTTGTCACCGGTGCTGGCGCTGCTGATCACCGTGGTGATTGGCGTGTTGTTGTTTCTTGCCCTCGGCAAAGATCCGGTGCAAGGTTTGAAGGTATTTTTCTGGGAGCCGATTCGCAGCGCTTATGCGCTCGGTGAGTTGATGGTCAAAGCGACGCCGCTGCTGATCATCGCGCTTGGGTTGGCGGTGTGTTTTCGCTCCAACGTCTGGAACATCGGTGCGGAAGGTCAATTCATCATTGGCGCTGTGACCGCGGGCGGTGTGGCGCTGCTGGCTGACAAGTCGACCGGCGCATGGATCATCCCGGCGATTGTGTTGGCGGGAGCCTTGGGCGGCATGCTTTGGGCTGGCATCACAGCGCTACTGCGTGACCGATTCAATGCCAACGAAATTCTGGTCAGCTTGATGTTGGTGTACGTGGCAGACATGGTGCTGAGCTACCTTGTTTACGGGCCCTGGAAAGATCCGGCGGGCTACAACTTTCCGCAAACCAAGACCTTCGATGCGGTCACGCAAATTCCCCGGCTGATGGCGGGCTCGCGTGTCAACATCGGAATTTTTTTGGCCTTTGCCGGTACCGCTGCGCTGTGGCTTTATTTGTACCGTACCTACGCCGGCTTTGCGCAGCAGGTGGGTGGCTTAGCGCCAGCCGCTGCGCGTTACGCCGGGTTTTCATCGCGTAAGGCTTTGTGGGTGGCGCTGTTGGTGTCAGGCGGAGCGGCCGGTGTGGCAGGGGCGCTTGAAGTGGCGGGTCCGATTGGACAGCTCTCCCCATATGTGCCCGCAGGTTACGGCTTTGCTGCCATCATCGTCGCCTTTGTCGGACGCTTGCACCCGGTCGGCATCGTCTTTTCGGCGCTGCTCATGAGCATGTTTTACATTGGTGGCGAATTGGCGCAGTCGCGTTTAGGTCTGCCTAAATCGCTCACCGGTGTGTTTCAGGGCCTGCTGCTGTTCAGTCTGCTGGCCTGCGATACATTGATCGCTTACCGGATCAACATCAAGCAAGGAGCGCGCTGATGGACTCTACGGCCTTGCTGCTTGCAGCCACTCTGAGCGCCGGCACCGTGCTGGCGATCGCCGCTCTCGGGCTGCTCATCAACGAGAAAGCCGGTATCGTCAATCTGGGCGCAGAAGGCATGATGCTGTGCGCTGCGCTGGCTGGTTTTGTCACCGTCGTGCACACTGGCAACAGTTGGCTCGGCTTTGGGGCTGGCATGCTGGCGGGCGCGTTGTTAGCGTCGCTGTTTGGCGTGCTGGTGATCTGGCTGAACACCAACCAGTACGCCACGGGTCTGGCCTTGAGCTTGTTTGGGGCTGGCTTTTCAGCTTTTGCTGGCACGCGTTATGTGCAAGAAAAGTTGCCCGAACAAAGCCAATACCCGATTCCTTTTCTGGCTGACCTGCCATTTGTCGGACCGGCATTTTTTCGTCAGCATCCAATGGTTTACCTGGCCATCGCTTTGACTTTGGCCATGATTTGGTTTTTGTACCGCACACGCGCTGGTTTGGTGCTGCGATCGGTCGGCGAGAGTCCTGAATCGGCCCATGCTCTGGGCTATCCGGTGCGACGCATTCGTCTGGCGGCGGTGATGGTCGGCGGTTCGTTGTGTGGCTTGGCGGGCGCTTATGTGTCGGTGGTCTACACGCCCTTATGGGTTGAGGGCATGATCGCCGGGAAGGGTTGGATTGCGCTGGCACTCACCACCTTCGCAACCTGGCGGCCGGCACGCGTTTTGCTTGGTGCCTATCTGTTCGGTGGCGTTACCATGCTGCAGTTCCATTTGCAGGGTATGGGGGTCGATATTGCCAGCCAATTCTTGACGATGTTGCCGTATCTGGCCACCATCCTTGTGCTGGTGCTAATCTCTCGCAATCCGCAATGGATCCGCCTGAACATGCCGTCCTCGATTGGCAAGCCCTTTCATCCGGGCGGCTGATTTTGGCGGCATTGCGTTTTTAGTTTATTTTTTCCGAACCCTTCACGGGGTTCATTTTTCGTAACCGTCGCTACTGGAGACGACATGACTGATCTGCAAAAACGTTCTTTGCTCAAGTTCGCTGCAATTTCTGCAGTGGCTGCGGCAGCCCTTGTGGGCTGCGGTAAAAAAGAAGCCCCGCCGCCGGCGCCTGTGGCTGCACCGGCCAAGGCGGACCCGCTCAAAATTGCCTTTGCCTATGTCGGCCCTGTCGGCGACGGCGGCTGGACGTTTGCCCACGACAATGGCCGCAAAGCCGTTGAGGCAGCGTTTGGCGACAAGGTGGTCACCAGCTTTGTCGAAAAAGTGCCTGAATCAGCCGACGCCGAGCGCGTCCTGCGCGACATGGCCGGTCAAGGCAACAAGCTTATTTTCGGCACGACCTTTGGCTACATGGATCCCATGCTGAAAGTCGCTGCTGATTTCAAAGACGTCAAGTTTGAGCACGCTACCGGCTACAAAACTGCCGACAACATGCGCACCTATGACAGCCGCACCTACGAAGGCGCTTACATGGCCGGCGTCATCGCCGGCAAGATGAGCAAGACCGGCACGCTTGGCGTGGTCGGCTCGGTGCCGATTCCAGAGGTGGTTCGCAACATCAACAGCTTCACCCTCGGAGCGCAGTCGGTCAATCCAAAAGTTAAAACCAAAGTCGTCTGGGTTAACGAGTGGTTCAATCCACCAAAAGAAACCGAAGCCGCTACCGCACTGATCAACGGCGGCGCAGACGTGCTGTTCCAGAACACCGACTCGTCGGCCGTGCTGCAGACCGCTGAAAAAATGGGCAAGCGCGCCTTCGGTTGGGATTCCGACATGACCGCTTACGGCCCCAAGGCTCACCTTGGTTCTGCCATCATCAACTGGGGTCCTTACTACGTTAAAGCAGTGGGCGAAGCACTTGAAGGCAAATGGGCTACCGGTCAAGTTTGGTGGGGCGTGAAAGAAGGCGCGATTGACATGGTGTCGATTGCCGCTGATGTGCCTGACGACACGAAAAAACGTGTCGCTGAAGTCAAGGCGGGTCTTAAGGATGGCAGCTTCGCCATCTGGAAGGGCCCGATCATGGACAACACCGGCAAGGTCTTGATCGCTAAAGATGTCGTTGCGGATGACAAATTCTTGGGCGGCTTGAAGACTTACGTCAAGGGTGTTGAAGGCAAGGTGCCGGGCAACTGATCCAGCCATTGCTGAGCTAAAAACAGCTGCTTTCGGGCAGCTGTTTTTGTTTGAGTCCCTTGATTGGCGACTTCCTCGCCATTGATGTTTTCGCAGACACTGTGGAGTCTTTGAAAGCTGACCATGACCTTGATCCGATCTGTTGCTGCTGACCGCTTGCCTGAGCTGCTCAGGTGCATGCCCAAGGCCGAGCTGCATATTCACATCGAAGGCTCGCTCGAACCCGAGCTGATCTTTGCGCTGGCAAAGCGCAACGGCCTCACCCTGCCGTATGCCGATGTTGAGGCACTGCGGCGCGCTTATGCCTTCACCAACCTGCAAAGTTTTTTAGACATCTACTACGCCGGCGCCAGTGTGCTGCTGACCGAGCAGGATTTTTACGACATGGCGCGCGCTTACTTTGTGCGTGCCGCGCAAGATGGCGTGCTGCATGCCGAGCTGTTTTTTGACCCGCAAACGCATACCGCGCGCGGCGTGTCCATGGCCACTGTGGTCAAAGGCTTGTACCGCGCCTGTGTGGACGCCCGTGCCGAACTCGGCGTGAGTGCTTTGCTGATCATGTGTTTTTTGCGGCACCTGAGTGAAGACGATGCCTTTGCCACGCTCGAACAAGCCATGCCTTTCAGAGACCACATCGTGGGCATCGGCCTCGACTCTGGCGAAGTCGGTAACCCGCCGGAAAAATTCTCGCGGGTGTTTGCGCGCTGCCGCGCGCTGGGCTTTCGCTTGGTGGCGCACGCCGGTGAAGAGGGCCCGCCGGCTTATATCTGGACGGCGCTCGATGAACTCCGGGTGGAGCGCATTGACCACGGCGTTCAGGCTACGCATGACGCGGCGCTGATGCAGCGCCTGGCCCGCGACCGCATTGCGCTGACCGTGTGCCCGCTGTCCAACCTCAAGCTCTGCGTGTACTCTGACATGGCAAGCCACACGCTGGGGCAGTTGCTGGACGCCGGCATTGCCGCCACCGTCAACTCGGATGACCCGGCTTACTTTGGCGGCTACATCAACGAGAACTTCACGCAGACTTTTGCGGCACTGCCGCTGAACGCCGGCCATGCCTACACGCTGGCGCGCAACAGTTTCGAGGCGAGCTTCCTGCAGGCTTCTGCCAAACAGGCCTGCATCGCCCGGCTCGACGAAGCCTTTGAGGCCTTTCGCGCATGAGCCCCCAGCCCCCGGGCGTGCGCCCGTGGACGATTGCGCTGGCGGGCATGGTCTCGCTGGGCGTGGCCATGGGCATTGGCCGCTTTGCTTTCACGCCCATCCTGCCCATGATGCTGGCCGACGGCGTGCTCGATCTGCCCGCCGCCAGCTGGCTGGCCAGCGCCAACTACCTGGGTTACCTGGTCGGGGCGCTGCTGTGCATGTTGCAGCCCTGGTTGTGGACGCGCTTTCCAAGCCTGCCGTCCTTGGCTTTTTCACAGCTGGTACGGGGCGGTCTGCTGCTGACCGGCGTGCTGACCCTGGCCATGGCGTGGCTGGACGCACCGGCCTGGCCGCTGCTGCGTTTTCTGGCGGGCGTCACCAGTGGCGTGGTGTTTGTTTACACCTCGGGCTGGTGCCTGTCGCGGCTGGCCAGTCTGGGCGTGCCGGCCATGGGTGGTTTCATTTACATGGGGCCGGGCGCGGGCATTGCGTTGAGCGGGCTGGCTGCCAGCGGTATGGTCGCCTGGCATTGGACGGCCGCCAGCGCTTGGCTGGTGTTTGGCGTGCTGGCTTTTGGGCTGGCTGCGTTGGCGTGGCGGTTTTTGCGGGGAGGTGACGAGCGCCTGCAGCCGCTGGCGGTGCGCGCGCAGCGCGTGCAGGGCGCGCAGCATGCAGCGGTCGGTCATGGCGCCGCCGAGATTTTTTTATTGACCCTGGCTTACGGCCTGGCCGGCTTTGGTTACATCATCACCGCGACTTTTTTACCGGTGATTGCCCGCAGCGCCTTGCCTGGCTCGCATTGGCTTGATTTGTTCTGGCCCTTGTTTGGCGCCGGTGTGATGCTGGGTGCGTGGCTGGCCACGCGTCTGCGTTCAGTGCTTGACTACCGCCGGCTGCTGATGGGCTGTTACCTGGTGCAGGCGCTGGCAATTGCCACCAGCGTGTGGAGCCCGAGCCTGGCCGGCTTTGCTATCGGCAGCCTGCTGCTGGGCGTACCTTTCACCGCCATCACGTTTTTTGCGATGCAGGAAGTGCGGCGCCTCAAGCCGGAGGCGGCCGCCAGC
>JBIKHR010000080.1:0-10206 GCA_044362035.1 Polaromonas sp.
TCATCAACATCCGCGGTTGATAAAGCCCTGACACCTTCATAAAAAAGGACTCACGCCATGGACCGCCTAGCCTTTAATGCCGCTGCCGCCATCAACGAGCAGCGCCTGTCTCGCCAGATGATGACGCACGAGTTGGCCAACGTCGTCACGGTCGGCTTCAAGCGCAGCTATGAGGTGTCCATGTCGGCCGTCAAGGTAGAGGGCGCTGGCTTTTCCACCCGCATGCAGCCGAAGTCGGTCAGTCTGGACATCATCCAGCTGCGCCCGGGCGAGCTCATGACCACCGGTCGTGACCTTGATGTAGCAATGAACGATTCAACCGTGCTGGGCGTGACTGCGCCCAACGGCGAGCTGGCTTTCACCCGCCGCGGTGACCTCAAGGTCAATGCCGCCGGTGTCCTCGAAGACGGCATCAAAAACGTGGTTCGCGGCGAGGCTGGCCCCATTACTGTGCCGCCCGGCATGATGGTGAAGATCAACCCCGACGGAACGATTTTCGCTACCGACCCGGCCCAGAACGGCGCCGTCCAGCAAGTGCTGATAGGCCGCCTGCTGCTGCGCGACGCCAGTGCCACACCTCTTGAGCGCCGAGAAGACGGCCTGTTCGGCCCGGTTGGCAAAGTGGGCGCTGACGTGCCCCCCGGCCCGGAATTGCCTTCGCTGACAGCCGGCGCTCTGGAGGGCAGCAACGTGAACGCCATGTCCGCCATGGTCAAGCTGATGGACCAAAGCCGCTCTTTTGAGCACCAGGTGCGCAACATCAAAGAGAGCAAGAACGCCGACGAATCCGGCGCCACCATGATGAAGCTGGGCTAAAGCCGCTTCATCCTAGTTAACCAATCAACGAAACAAGGAGCTGACATGGATGCATCAATGTGGGTAGCCAAAACGGGCCTGGACGCGCAACAGACTCGCATGAATGTGATCTCGAACAACTTGGCCAACGTGAACACCACGGGCTTCAAGCGCGACCGCGCTGTGTTCGAAGACATGCTCTACCAAAACGTCAAGCAGGCCGGCGGTCAGACCGACGCCAACTCGCAAGCGCCTACCGGCCTGATGCTGGGTACCGGCGTGCGCATCGTGGCCACCGAAAAACTGCACGCGCAGGGCAATATGGTGACCACCCAGAATCCGCTGGATTTGGCCATTACCGGCGACGGTTATTTTCAGATCGCCAGGGGCGACGGCACGCTGGCTTACACCCGTGACGGCGGCTTCAAGCTTTCGGCTACCGGTCAGATGGTCACCTCCAGCGGTGCCTTGCTGCAGCCAGCCATCACCATTCCCAACACCGCGTCCAGCGTGACCATCGGCCGCGACGGCACTGTGTCCATTGGGCTGGCTGCTGGCGGCTCGCAGGTGCTTGGTCAGTTGCAGATTGCCCGCTTTGTCAACCCAAGCGGCTTGCAGTCGATGGGCCAGAACCTGATGAAAGAAACGCCGGCCAGCGGCGCACCCCAGGTGCTTGCGCCTGGCGTTGGCGGTGCCGGTTCCCTGATGCAGGGTTCGCTCGAAGCCTCCAACGTGAACGTGGTCGAGGAAATGGTCAACATGATCGAGACCCAGCGCGCCTACGAGATCAACTCCAAAGCCATCTCGGCTGTGGACGGCATGCTGAAGTTCCTGAATAACAACATGTGATGGCCCCCATGAAACGCACGACAACTCACAAATTGACACTGCTGGCTGTGCTGGCCCCCTTGCTGCTGACAGGCGGCTGCGCGGTCTTGCCACCGCCTGTGCTGGTGCATTCGCCCAACTTCGCGCCCGTGTACCCCGTTGCCGCCGAGCGTCAGCGCGTGGCTACCGGCGGCATTTACAACAGCCGCGTCAGTGAAAGCTGGTTTGGCCGTGGCCGCAGCTACCAGGTGGGTGATGTCATCACCGTCCTGCTGAGCGAATCCACCCAGGCCAAGCGCAGCCAGGACAACAAGGTCACCCGCGACTCCAGCAACAACGTGGTGCCGCAAGGTCTTAAATCGATAGTCAGCACCAACACAAATGGCGCCATGCGCGGCATCAAGTTGGACGGCGGCACCATGAGCAGCACCGGCGTCGGTACGGCCAACCAGTTGGCCACGCTTGAAGGCTCAGTGGCCGTCACGGTGGTTGATGTGTTGCTCAATGGCAACCTGGTGCTGCGCGGCGAAAAACAACTGGCCCTGAGCGAAGGCTCTGAAGTGATTCAGGTCGCCGGCATCATCCGCCCCGAAGACGTGGCCCCCAACAACACCGTGCAGTCGCGCCGTCTGGCCAATGCACAGATTACGTACCGCGGCACCGGCGATCTCGCTGCCGCCTCCAGGGCAGGGTGGGGCACCAGTGCGCTGCTCAAGCTCTGGCCTTTCTAAACACTTTCACGCCTGACCTACTTACATCCTGAACGGCATTCATGATCTCCAAACCGCTTTCTTATTTGTTGCACGGCTTGCTGGCCGGGCTGACCCTGGTGTCAGCCCTGGCCCCCACGCTGGCGCACGCTGACCGCGTCAAGGACCTGACCCATGTTGCCGCCATGCGCAGCAATCAGCTCATCGGCTACGGCCTGGTGGTGGGTTTGCAGGGCACTGGTGACGGCTCTGACGTGTCCTTCACAGCCCAAAGCCTGAAAACCATGCTCAGCCGCATGGGCGTGAGCATGGAAGGCCCGCTGGCCGACTTTGAATCCAAATCGCTGACCAGCACGTCCTCATCCATGGACATCAAAAACGTTGCTGCGGTCATGATCACGGCTGAACTTCCTGGCTTTGCCAAGCCCGGCCAAAAAATTGACGTCAATGTCTCTGCCATTGGCAAGGCCACCAACTTGCGCGGTGGCAATTTGCTGCTGACCAGCTTGCGCGGCGCCGACGGTGAGGTCTACGCGCTGGCTCAGGGTGCCCTGACCGCCACCGGTATTGACGCCAGCGCCGCTGGTTCCAAGGTGGCAATTGGTGTGCCCACATCAGCACGCGTGCCTTCGGGCGCCACGATCGAAAGAGTCGTCGAAAACCCATTCGCCACGGCCGAGCAACTTATTTTGAATGTGCGTGAAGGCGACTTCACCACCACCACCGCCATCATCAACGCCATCAACGGCCGCTTCGGCCCGGATGTCGCCAACGCCTTGGACGGTGTGTCGATCTCGATTCGCGCTCCACAGGACCTGAGCCAGCGCGTGGCCTTCATGAGCATGATCGAAAACATGGAAGTGCTGCCCGGTGAGCCTCCGGCACGCGTGGTCATCAACTCGCGCACCGGCACCGTGGTCATCAGCCGCAATGTGCGGGTGACGGCTGCCGCCGTCTCGCACGGCACTATTTCGGTTGCCATTGCCGCCACCAACGAGGTGTCGCAACCGAACGCTCTGGCGGCCGGCGCGGCTGTGCCAGTGCAAAACGCCGACATCGCTGTGACCGAGCCGAACAAGCCTATGTTTCTATTCCAGCCGGGCATAGACCTGCGTCAGATCGTGGACGCCGTCAACCAGGTGGGCGCATCGCCCTCGGCCTTGATCGCCATTCTGGAAGCTCTCAAAAGCTCCGGCAGCCTGCGCGCCGAGCTGGTCATCATCTGATCGCCGGTTCAAGCCAACCCATTTCAAGTCAGACACAAGCCTAAAACGCCATGGACCCGGTCAACACCACCGACACCACCCGCTCTTACCTCGACTTTGAAGGTCTGGGCAAGCTGCGTGGCCAGGCGCGCCAGGACGGCAAGGCAGCCCTGCGCGAGACGGCCCAGCAATTTGAGGGCATGTTCCTGCAGATGATGATCAAGTCCATGCGCGAGGCCACGGCCAAGAGCGATCTGGTGGAGTCATCAGGCGCTGAAACCTTTGAAGCCATGTTTGACAAAGAGGTGTCGGTCCAATTGTCCAAACGCAACATGATGGGTATTTCCGACATGCTGGTGAAAACCCAAAGCCGGCAATTGACCGCTCCCCCCAGCACGGCTGAGCTGCTGCAGGCACGCGACACCGTTGCCAAGGGCATTTCGCTGCAACGTCCGGCCACAGCTTATTCGCTGGACCCGGCAGCCCCTGCGCTCAACCCTTTGCAGCGCCCGGGCGGCCCGTTTGCCCTGCCAAAAGCCAGTGACCTGAACCTGAAGGGCAAACCATGAGTGACTTGCTCGGCATCAGCGGCAACGCCGTCATGGCCTACCAGCGCGCGCTGGGGACCGTGAGCAACAACATCGCCAACGTCGGTACGGACGGCTATTCGCGCCAGGACGTCACCTTGCTGGCCGGCTCGCCCCGCCAGATCGGCAACGCATCCATCGGTACCGGCGTGATCTTTGACCGTGTGCAGCGCCAGTACGACGCTTTTGCCGAGTCCAACTTGCGCAACAGCAACTCTGAGCTCCAGAGCCAGGCGCCCATGGTCGATTACGCCAACCGCGTGATTGACGTGATGGGTGCCGAAAGCATGGGCCTGGTCAGTGCGCTGGACCAGTTTTTTGCTTCAGCCCGCACCTTGTCGTCCAACCCGGCTTCCACTGTGCTGCGTGGTGCCTTTGTGCGCGATGCCGAAGGCCTGACCTCACGCTTTGGCCTGCTGTCGACCCAGTTGGACCTGATTGACACCGAGACCCGCGAAGCGGTTCAGTCCAACGTGGGTGAAATCAACACGCTGGCGCAGCAGTTGGGCCAGGTCAATCGCCAGCTCAGCAAAATGCCCACGCTGGAAAAGCAGCCCTCCGAATTGCTCGACCAGCGCGATTTGCTGCTGCGCAAGCTCTCCGAGTTCAGCCGCATCAACACCAGCTTTAGCAACAACGGCCAGGTGCTGGTCAGTCTGGGTGCCTCGCTGACGCAAGACGTCATTGTTGACGGCAGCAAGGTCACGCAGATTGGTGCCGACTTCAACGCGGCCTCATCCGGAAAAATCGGTCTGGTGCTGGACCCCTACGGCAACCCCAAGCCGCTGATTGGTATCACCAGCGGCCAGTTGGCCGGCCTGATGGCCTTTCGCGAACAGGTTTTGGGCAGCACACGCAATTCCCTGGATTTTTTGGCCAATACCGTGGTGCGCGAGGTCAATGCCATTCACCGTGAAGGCATTGACGGCTATGGGGACCCTGCGGGCGACCTGTTTGCCATTAACCCTGCCGCCAAATCAGCTGCCGGCGGCATCAAGGTGGTCATTGACGACCCCATGCGCGTTGCCGCGGCAGACCGTTTCCGCGTGATCAAAGACTCAAGGAACACCGGCAGCGCCGACGCCCGTATCAGCTACAAGGCCAGTCCTCTGGCAGGTCCGGCCGACATTTCGACCATGCTGCTCAACAATGCGCACCCCAGCGCCGCCCGACCCCTGGTGCTTGACGCCAGTCGTCCAGTCGCTGCGGTGGCCAGCATTCCATTGGGTCAACAAGACGTCACCATTTACCTGGACGGTGCAGACGCCGGCCAACAGCTGCAAGTGATGACCCGCGACGGCCGGCACCTGATGGGCCAGAGCCTCACCCAAACCCAGCAAGATCTGATACTCACGACTGACCAGGGCGTCAGCGCCGGCGCCAGTTACAGCGCGGCCTACCTGAACCGCTCCGGCTTGAGTGGTTACAAAGGCATGAGCGTTTTTTATGGCGCTCGCGCCAGCGTTCAGACGCAGGCACTTTTTGACACCCAGGGTCAGTTTGGTGGCGCCACCATCACCCCGAGCTTGCTGTCGGGCGCCCGCATACCGGCAAGCCAGGCCGGTGGCATTGCCGCTGGGGCCATCAGCATCAACGGCGTGCCATTGGGCTCCATTTACCCCACCGCCGGCAATACCCTGCAAGCCAGTGACCTGGCCCGCTGGGTCAATGCCGGCGCTGCCGTCGGCGTCAGCGCATCGGCCAGCAACGACATTCGCGTGCCAGCCAACAGCCTGCAACTGTCACAGCCGCTGTACATCAACCAGGTCGAAATGGTGGGCTCCGCAGGCGCGGCCGGTTTCACCAGTGCCACCGATCTGGTCAACGCCATCAATGCCAAAAGCGCCAACACCGGCGTGACCGCCAGCATCAGCAGCGGTAACGAACTGGTGTTGACCAATGTCAGCGGCCAAGAAGGTAACGACATCCGCATTGCGCCAAGCGCATCGGGCAACGCCCTGAACATGGCTGCCGGTGTCTACGCTGGTCGCCTGACGATTGCGCGCTCATCGGGCAGCACCACCTCTGACCCCATCGCCCTGGGCTATGGCCCGAACGGTCAGCCCGCTGACCTGGCACGGCTTGGGTTTCCGGTCAGCATGCCGGCGGTGCTTTCCGGCGCGCGGCTGCCAGTCGGCGAAGCGGTCAGCATCGCGGCGGGTGCGCTGGAACTCAATGGCGTGGCTTTGGGCCGGCTGGCGATTGCCGCTGGCGACACCACCCGGGCCACCAAGATCGCGGCCTGGCTGAACGCCGCCCAAGCCCCGGGCGTGGGCGCCACGGCCAGCAATGAAATACGGGTGAAGGCTTCCAGCCTGAACCTTTCGGGCTCGCTCACACTCTCCAGGCTGGCGGGCGGAGCGGCTCTTTCCCTCGGCCCCTACAGCAGCGCCGACGCGCTGGTTGCCGGTGTCAACGCCAACACAAGCACCACCGGTGTCAAGGCGGTCTACACGCGTGAGGGCGACATTGTCCTGAGCAACCTGGACGGCGCTGACATCACCATCGGCCCGGACAATGCTTCGCCTGGCAACGCCCTGAACATCGCCTCCGGCACCTACACCGGCCAAGTGACAGTCACCCGCAGCCTGGTGGGCGGTAAAGACACGCCCGTCGAAATAGGGTTTGGCACGGGCGGCACACCGTTTGATCTGGCGCAGCTGGGTTTTCGGACCAGCGCCACCATCAAAGGCACCGTGCCCGACGACGTGCTGGTGTTTGTCACCGGCACGGGTACCGCTGCGGTGGCGGCCAGCTTCAGTGGCAAGGCCACTGACAAGGCCTCAGCCCTGCGCGCCCAGCCTATGGAGCTGACTTTCACGGCCGCCAACCGCTACACCATCACCGACACCCGCACCGGTACCGTGCTGGCTGAGCGCAGCTTTGACCCCAACCAGCTCAATGCCAGCATCGAGTACCAGGGTCTCAAGGTCAGCTTCACGACATCCCCCCGGACGGGTGACCGTTTCGTGATGGACGGCAACAAAGACGGAACCGGCAACAACGAAAACATGTTGCGTCTGGCCGCGCTGGAAAGTGCCGGCCTGGTGGCCGGCAAGACCATCGGCTCTACCTACATCGACCATGTCAATGACATGGGCAACATCTCGCGGCAAGCCAACATTGCCCAGGAGGCCCTGACTGTGGTCCACGAGCAGGCGGTCAGTGCCCGGGACAAAGTCTCGGGTGTGAGCCTGGACGAGGAGGCCGCCAACCTGATCCGCTACCAGCAGGCCTACCAGGCCTCGGCCAAGGTCATGCAGGTAGCCACCGTGTTGTTTGACGCCGTGTTGGCAGTCCGCTAAGACCTTGACGACATTTGAGGAACCCGCATGAAAATATCGACCAACGCCTTATTTGACCGCTCCACCAAGCAAATGGGCACCGTGCAAACCAGTCTGGCCAAGTCACAAGCGCAACTGGCTGCGGGCAAGCAGGTCATCACGCCCAGCGACTCCCCCACCCAGGCTGCGAGCATCCAGCGCCTGAAATCGATTCTGGCCCGCCAGGACAGCTACGGCAATACCTTGGACGCAGTGAAAACGCGTTTGCAAGACGAAGAATCGGCCCTGCAAAGCGTCAGCAACATGGTGGTGCGGGTCAAGGAAATCGCCATTCAAGCAGCCAGCGACACCCTGGGTGATGCCGACCGCAAAGTGCTTGGCGTTGAAATGCAAGGCCTGCGTGACCAGATTTTCAGCATGGCCAACATGCAGGACAGCTCGGGCAACTACTTGTTTGCCGGCAGTCGTGTCAACAAGCCGGCTTTTGCCGAAAACGGTTTCGGGGATGTCACCTACCAGGGCGACCAGACGCGCATGCGCGTTTCAGTGGGTGACCAGCGCACCGTGCAACTCAATCGTTCGGGTTCAGAAGCCTTTGTCACCGTGGTGCGCACAGACCCCAAAGGCGCACAGACCGGTGTCGGATTCTTTCAAGCAATTGACCAGCTGACCGCCGCTGTCCGTGGCTCTGACCGCATTGCCATGCAGCGCGGTATAGGGGAAATGGACAGTTTGCAAAACGGCCTGACCCTGTCGCTCGCCCAGGTTGGCACCGACATGAACGTGGCCGACGCGCAAACCGCCGTGCTGGAAGAAACCCGCCTCAGCCTCAAAAGCACCTTGTCCAACATTGAAGACCTGGACTATGCCGAAGCCATTGGCCTCATGAACAAACAGCTGCTCTCGCTTGAAGCCGCACAAAGCAGCTTCGGCAAGATCTCCAAGCTCAACCTCTTTAACTACATCAACTGATGGCTACCACCGCAGCCACTTCCAGCACCAGCACCGCTGCCACCGACGCGCAGACAGCGGCGGCGACCAAGCGCGCCAGTGCCCAGAAAATCATCACCTCACTGAACGCCGGCTCAGGCGTGGACGTGGCCGCGCTCGCGCAAGGCCTGGTGGACGCCGAACGGCTGCCCCAAGAAAACCTCATTAACACCAAGATCACGAAGAACGAAGCTCGCGTGTCGGGCTACGCGGCGGTCAAGTTCATGCTCAGCAACGTCAAAGAGGCGGTAACCGCCCTCAAAGACGCCAACAGCTTCAATGCCTCCAGCGTCAGCAACTCCAACACCACGGCCCTGAGCGTCACCGCCGGCACAGCTGCAACCCTGGGCACCCGATCGGTCGCCATCACATCGCTGGCCAGCGCCCAGCGCAACATCTCCACCGGCTTTGCCGCCAGCACGACCTCTTTGAACGCCGGCAGCAGCTTCACCATGGACGTGACGGTGGGCTCCGCTTCCACCTCCACGGCGGCGGTTTCAGGCCTCACCATCAACGGTACCGCTATCGACGCCGTGTCTGCAGACCCGACCATCGTCACCACGCAGGGCGCCGCGGGTCAAACCGAGTCATCCGTCATTACCTTCTCTGCACTGGGCGCCGGCCAAAAAGTAACACTCAACGGACTGACTTTCACCGCCACCGCCGCCATGACGGCGGCCCAGGTGGCCTCAGCCTTTGGCGGGTTGACATCGGGTGACACCGACGGCAACACCACGGGCGCCGCACTTGGCACCTACAGCGGCAGCTTCACGGCAGGTTTCACCACAGCCGACTGGACGACTGGCACTGCTGTCACGGCCACCAGCACGACGGCCACCACCGCTGTGACTGACATCGCCATCACGGCTCAAAAGTTTGACAACCTGGCAATTGCCATCAACGCCAAAACCAGCACAACAGGGGTTTCCGCAGTCAACGCCTCGGGTGCTTTGACACTGAGTGGCGGCACCTTCAAAGTCGGCACAACGGCCACCAGCACCGCGGCCATCACCGGCATCAGCACCTACAAGCTCACAGTGGCCAGCGGCTCAGACACGCCCCAAGGCCTTGTCAATGCCGTCAATACCGCCGGTCTGGCGGTCACGGCCAGGCTGGTTAATTCCGGCAACAGCACCTCGCCCTCCTACAAGGTCGTGCTTTCCGGGGATACCGGGTCAGACAAAGCTTTCAGCATGAGCACCACCCCTGCTGGCGTGTTGACTGCGTTGAATTTCACCCAAACGGCTGCCAGCGACGCTGTGCTGACGGTTGACGGCGTGACTTACACCCGCGGCTCCAACACCGTCACCGACGTGGTGGACGGCCTGACCATGAACTTGCTGGCCGCCAACACCACGGCCAGCATCAGCCTGGCGCGCGACACCAGCCAATTGATCACCAAAATCGACGCCTTGGTGACAGCCTACAACGAAGCCAACAGCCTCTTTACCGAAGTCACCAACCCCAAGTCTGAACTGGACATCTATGGCGCCACCCTGGTGGGCGACACCAGCGTGCGCCAGGTCCGCAACCAGTTGCGAGATATCCTGCTGGGTGAGTCTTCCACCCCCGGCACCAATGTGAGCGCCGCCTGGCAAATGGGCCTGAGTGTGGACAAAGCAGGGGTCATGACGCTGGACAAAACCAAGCTAACGGCAGCGTTGACCAACAACTTTGCCGACGTGGTGACCACTTTCACCGCCAACCACAACAACCGCAACGCGACCAGCCCGCCTTTCAGCAGCAGTGCTGGCTACGCCACAGCCACCACCAGTTTGAACGGCGCTGCGGCTTTCACTGTCACGCT
>JBIKHR010000337.1:0-3106 GCA_044362035.1 Polaromonas sp.
CAAGAGTTACCGGTCATCATGATCATTTTTCTGGCCCTGGGCGCACGCCGTCTGGCGGCCAGCCAGGTGCTGACGCGGCGCTTGAACGCCATCGAAACCCTGGGTACCACCAGCGTGCTGTGCGTCGACAAAACCGGCACGCTGACGCAAAACCACATGGCGCTGGCGGCGCTGTGCGTGGGTGGCGACGTGCTGGATGTCACCGGCATTCCGGGTCCGCAGCATGACCCGGCGGCCGGCTTGCCCGCCGGCTTTCATGAGCTGGTCGAATACGCCGTGCTGGCCAGCGAGCTGGCGCCGCACGACCCGATGGAGCAGGCCTTGCATCAATTTGCCGGCCTGCATTTCGAGGGCACGCAGCGCCTGCACCCGGACTGGCAGCTGGCACGCGAATACGAACTCTCGTCCGAACTGCTGGTGATGTCGCACCTGTGGCAAATCGGCTGCGGCGAGCACGACGTGGTGGCCGCCAAGGGCGCACCCGAGGCGGTTGCTGAACTTTGCCAGTTGCCGGCCCTGGAGCGGGCCCGGCTGGCGAGCCAGGCAGCCGGCATGGCCAGCCGCGGCCTGCGCGTGCTCGGCGTGGCCAAGGCCAGACACCGCAGCCGGGAGCGCTGGCCCGAGGCCCAGGCGGCCTTTGAATTTGAATTCGTCGGCCTGCTTGGCCTGGCCGACCCCTTGCGCCCCGAGGTGCCCGAGGCCGTGGCGCAGTGCCAGCGTGCCGGCATCCGGGTGGTGATGATCACCGGCGACCATGCGCGCACCGCCGAAGCCATCGCCGAACAGTCCGGCATTGACGGCGCGCACGTGATGTCGGGCACCGAGATCGAGGCCATGTCCATTCAGGCGCTGGCCAAGCGGCTCGACCATGCGCGGCCTGACGCCGGCACGCAGATCAATGTCTTTGCCCGCGTCACGCCGCAGCTCAAGCTCAAGCTGGTCGAGGCCTTCAAGGCCGCCGGCCATGTGGTGGCCATGACGGGCGATGGCGTCAACGATGCGCCGGCCCTTAAGTCCGCGCATATCGGTATTGCCATGGGCCAGCGCGGCACCGACGTGGCGCGCGAGGCCGCTTCACTGGTGCTGCTGCAAGACAACTTCACCGCCATCGTCGGCGCCATCCGGCTGGGGCGGCGCATCTTTGCCAACTTGCGCCAGGCCATGGTCTACACGCTGGCAGTGCATGTGCCCATCGTCGGCGTCAGCATGCTGCCGGTGCTGTTTGGCTTGCCGCTGGTGCTGGCACCTTTGCACATTGCATTTTTTGAGTTGGTGATTGACCCGGCCTGCTCGATTGTTTTTGAGGCCGAGCAAGGCGAGGGCGATGCGCTCATGGCCCAACCCCCGCGCCAGACCGGCGAACCCTTGATCTACCGCCAGCACGTGCTCGAGGCCTTGCTGCAGGGCAGCTGGGTGGTGCTGCTGGTAATGGGGCTGGACGTCTGGCTGCTGGCGCAGGGCAGCACAGCGGGCGAGGCCCGTACCGCCAGCTTTGTGGCGCTGGTCACAGCCAACGCAGCGCTAATTTTCCCCACGCGCTCGCGGCGCGGCGGCTGGGGCCAGCTGTTCTCGGGCCTGTCGGTCACGCCCTTGTGGGTGCTGGGCGCCACTCTGACGGCGCTGGTGCTGGTGACCAGCGTTCCGGCAATTGCTGACGGTTTTGACTTCATGCCGCTGCCGCCGCAGTTGTGGCTGCTGGCCTTTGGTGCCGGCCTGGCCTTGCTGCCAGTGTTTCAGCTCACCAAGCTGGCCTTGCACCGCGCCTGGCCGCGGGCCGGTCAGGGCGCAGCAGGTGCTTCGTAAAACCTGACGGTATTGCGTCCGGCATCCTTGGCCTGGTACATGGCCTCGTCGGCCCACTTGAGAATGTCTTCCTCGCTGGCTTCGTGGCCGCCGTAGGTGACCACCCCGATGCTGACGGTGCAGCGATGCTCGATCATCCGGTCCGGCATTTCCTGGGTTTTCATGGGAAGCCGGTAGGGCTCGGCCAGTTGAAGTCTGATTTTTTCAGCCAGAACTTTGGCCTGCTCGGTGGCGGTGGCTTTGTTCGAGCCCAAGTCGCTGAGCTGCACCACAAACTCGTCGCCGCCAAAGCGTGACACGGTGTCGACGGCACGCACGCAAGACGTCATTCGCCTGGCGACTTCAATCAGCAGCAAGTCACCCGCCGTGTGCCCGTGCAGGTCATTGAGCGGCTTGAAATTGTCCAGATCGACAAACATCAGCGCGCCATAGCAGTTGTTGCGCTTGACCAGTGCCATGTCATGAATCAGGCGGTCAATCAACAGGCGACGGTTCGGCAAATGGGTGAGCTCGTCATAAAAAGCCAGCTCACGCACCTGGTCCTCCATCTTTCTGCGCTCGGTGTCGTCACGGTTGCTGCCGCGAAAACCATTCGGATTGCCTGCCGCGTCAATGACTTGCCGGCAGGTGTGCGATATCCAGCGGATGCTGCCATCTTGGGTCTTGATCCGGAAAAAAATCGGCTTGGGCATGCCACGGTCAGACAGCGCATGCGTGTGACCCACGAACAAAGCCTGATCCTCCGGGACAATGATCCGCACCAGCAGTCCCGGGTCGGCGTAAAACTCATCCGCCGTGTAGCCGGTGATGTCAAAGCAAGAAGGTGATACATACCGCAGCGAGTTGTCCGGCAGCACCCAGTATTCCCAATCCACGGTGAAGTCGGCGACCGTTCTAAAACGGAACTCGGCATCACGGCTGGCCATTTCCGCCTGTTTTTGGGCGGTGATGTCCTGCACGATGCCGACCATGCGCTGACCGGACCCATCGGTGCCGATTTGCATTTCTCCAACCGCCCAGACCCAGCGCACCTCGCCGTCCACCCGGCGAATGCGGCATTGAAAATCCCATGGGGTCTTGCTGGTGATGGCCTCGTTGAACTTCTGGTCCACCCCTGCGCGCTCTTGCGGCAGCACATGCTGCACAAACATGTCGTAAGTCCATGTCGGCAACAGCTTGGTGTAGCCGAAGATCCGGTCGTGTTCCAGTGAACGTGTAGATGTGTGGTCCAGCAAGTCCAGCTCCCAGGCGCCGGTGTGCGTCTTTTCGAGTGCGAAGTCGACCCTGGACTGAATCTCCTGCA
>JBIKHR010000081.1:0-10179 GCA_044362035.1 Polaromonas sp.
CAGGAGGTCAGCACCGCGGTGGACGACGGCTTAAGCCGGGCGCGCGCGCGCCGCCAGTTGCGCACGCAAAGCCGGCCTTCTTCTGCAGCAGTCTGAAAGGACCGAACGCGTGAACTCATCTTCGTCCGTCTTTCCGGCCGGCCCCATCGAGCCGGGCTGCATCGCTGTGGTCGGACTGGCCGGGCATTTTCCGGCGGCCCGTACGGCGGGCGAGTTGTGGGCCCTCCTGAAGGGTGACAAGCCGGCCACCGAGTGGCTGAGCGACGAGCAGTTGCGCGCTGCCGGCGTCTGCGAAGCCGACTTGGCAGACCCGCACTACGTGCGCGCCGGCATGGTCTTGCCGGACATGGAGATGTTTGATGCTGATTTTTTTGGCTTCAGCCAACGCGACGCCTCGGTGATGGACCCGCAACACCGGCACTTTCTGGAATGCGCCTGGGAGGCCCTGGAAGACGCTGGCTACATGCCCGAGAAATTTGACGGCGCGGTGGGCGTGTTTGCCGGCTGCGGCATGCAGGCCTACCTGCCGCAAAACCTGCTGACCAACCCGGCGTTGGTCAAATCGATGGGCCTGTTCCTGCTGCGTCATACCGGCAATGACAAAGACTTTCTGACCACACGCCTGTCGTACCTGCTCGACCTCAAAGGCCCGAGCATTGCCGTGCAGACGGCTTGCTCGACATCGCTGGTGGCGGTGCATCTGGCGGCGCAAAGTTTGTTGTCGGGCGAGTGCGACATGGCGCTGGCCGGCGGTGTCAGCATCGAACTGCCGCACCGGCGTGGCTACCACTACGCAGACGGTGAAATTCTCTCGCCCGACGGTGTGTGCCGGGCCTTTGACGAGCAAGCCGCCGGCACGGTGTTTGGCAGTGGCGTTGGCGTGGTGGTGTTGCGCCGGCTGGAAGACGCCGTGGCGCAGGGTGACCAGATTTACGCGGTGATCCGCGGCTCGGCCGTCAACAACGATGGCGCGCAAAAAGCCGGTTACCTCGCGCCCAGTGTGGACGGCCAGGCGCGTGCTGCGGTCGAGGCGCTGGCCGTGGCGGGTGTGGCGCCGGCCAGCGTGCAGTACATCGAAGCGCATGGCACCGGCACGCCGGTGGGCGACCCGATCGAGGTGGCCGCGCTGGCGCAGGCTTATGCGCGCACCGCCCCGCCGGCTGGCGGCCAGGCATCGCCCTGCGGCATCGGCTCCATCAAAACCCATATCGGCCATCTGGACACGGCGGCCGGTGTGGCCGCGCTGATCAAGGTCTGTCTGGCCCTGCGCCATGGGCTGATTCCGGCCAGCCTGAATTTCAGCCGTGTCAACCACCGGTTGAACATTGAGCGCACGCCTTTTCAAGTGCTGAGCCAGGCCATGCCCTGGCCGCGCGGCGCGTTGCCGCGGCGTGCCGCTGTCAACGCACTGGGCGTGGGCGGCACCAATGCCCACGTGATTCTGGAAGAGTCACCGCTGCCGCAGCCCGCGGCGCAGAGCCTGCCGGACGCCAGTCAAGCCTGGCATTTGCTGACGCTGTCGGCCCGCACGCCGGCGGCCTTGCAGGCCCTCAAGGCCAAATGGCAGACCTGGCTGTCGCAGCCCGAAGACAATTTTCCGCCCGGCTTTTCGCTGGCCGATGCGGCTTACACGCTGCAAGCCGGACGGCGCACTTTTGCGCACCGGCTGGGCGTGGTTGCACAAGATGTGGCCGGTCTGCAGCAGGCGCTGGACGCCCGGTACACCCCGCGCGTGCTCACCGGCTTGGCCGCTGCCAGTGCGCCGCCAGTGGTGTGGATGTTTCCCGGCGGCGGCGCGCCCTACCCCGGTGCGGGCCGCGACCTGTTGACGCAGCCGGCCTTTGCTCAAGCCGTCCAGGCTTGCTTTGACGCGCTGCCGCTAGATGCGCCGGCCGGCTTGCACGCGGTCATGTTTGCAGGCGAGGACGATGCGGCCGCAGCCGCCTTGTTGCAGCAGCCGCGTTACGGTTTGTTGGCGCTGTTCATTCTGGAATACGCCCTGGCCCGGCTCTGGCAACGCTGGGGCGTGCAGCCCGCAGCGGTGATGGGCCACAGCGCGGGCGAATACGCGGCCGCCTGCCTGGCCGGTGTGATGTCGCTGACCGATGCCTTGTCGGTGGTGCTTCTGCGCGGCCAGTTGTTTGAGGCGGTGCCCACCGGCGGCATGCTGGCGGTGGACTTGTCCGAGGCTGACTTGCTGGCGCAGATTGGCACGCTGCCGCTGGACGTGGCCGCCGTCAACGCACAGGACGCCTGCATTGCTTCGGGTGCGCTGCCAGCGCTGGCGGCCCTTGAAGACAAGCTGGCAGCCCAGGGTTTGCAAAGCCGCCGCCTGCACATTGACGTGGCCGCGCACTCGCGCCTGCTCGACGGCGTGCTGCCAGCTTTTCGCGAGCGCATGCAGCGCGTGAAGCTGCACCCGCCCAGCCTGCCCTTCATCTCTAACCTCACCGGCACCTGGGTGGCGCCCGATGAGCTGACCGACCCTGAGTACTGGGTCCGGCACCTGCGCCAGACTGTGCATTTTGCCGAGGGCCTGAACACCTTGCGCCAGTTGCCTGACGCCGTCTGGCTGGAAGTCGGGCCGGGCCAGGGGCTGTGCGCGCTGGCACGCCATCAGGGCGATGACACGGCGCGCAGCATCTGGCCGTCTACTGGCAAAGCCCATGAGCCGCGGGCCGACATGCCCGTCATGCTGGCCGCTGCGGCGGGTCTGTGGACGCGCGGGCTGGCGCTGGACTGGCCGGCCTTGCGCGGCGATGCTTTGCGCAGCGGTGCAGCGCGGCGTGTGTCACTGCCGACCTACGCCTTTGCGCGCCAGCGGCATTGGGTCGAGCCGGGCGCGCCGGCCGGCGCAGTGAGGGCAGACCTTGCGGCCGTGCCCTTTGCAGCGCTGCCGGCTGCCAGCCCCTTGCCCGAAGAAGCCACCTTGCAGCGGCTGCCCGCGCTGGCCGACTGGTTGACAGTGCCGCGCTGGGCGCCTGCTGCGCTCAAGTTGCAGACCGCCGCAGAGGCTACCCCCGAGCCACGCTGGCTGGTGTTCGGTGGCGACAGCAAGCTCACGGCTGAGGTGGTGCTGCGCATTCTCAACCACGGCGGGCGGGTTGCTCTGGTGCGCCCGGGACTGCACTTTGCCAGCCACATCGACGGCAGTTTCACGTTGGCACCGGCTGACGCGGCGCAACACGAGCAACTGTTTCGCAGCCTTGAGCAAAGCCACGCCTGGCCGCACTGTGTGCTGCACCTGTGGGCGCTGGACGCCGGCCCGGGACCGGCCAGCCAGTGGGATCACGAGGCGGCGATAACCGGGCAAGCGCTGGTGTTTGACAGCCTGCGGCTCAGTGCCCGCGCCATGCAGATGCTGGACGTGGCACAGCCTGTGCGTCTGACGGTGCTGACAGCCGGCAGCCAGGTACTGCCCGGTGACACGGCGCGCAAGCCGGTGCAGGCATTGGCGATGGGCCCGTGCCGCGTCATGGCACAAGAGATGCCGCAGATCAGCACGCGGCTGGTCGATGTGCAGCCCGACGAGATCAATGCCCGAACCCTGGCCCGCCGCATCGTCGCTGAAGCCATGGACACCAGTGATGCCGATCTGGTGGCCTTTCGTGGGTCCGAGCGCCTGGAGATGCAACTGGTTCAGGCCGAAGCCAGCGTGCCGGCCGGTGCCGTAGCAAGTTCTACGCCGGCGCTGGCCTTGCCGCTGCGTCATGCGGGTGTGTACCTCATCACCGGCGGGCTGGGCGACATCGCGCTGACGCTGGCGGCTTACCTGGCGCGCACGCAGCAGGCCCGGCTGGCGCTGGTCAGCCGGCGCAGCCTGCCGCCGCGCAGCCAGTGGGCAGCGTTGGCCCAAGACAGTAGTGACACGGCCCTGCGCCAGTTATTGGTCCGCCTGCTGGCCCTGCAAGACGCCGGGGCCGAAGTGCTCACGCTCAGTGCCGACGTGGCCGATCCGGCTGCCATGGCGCGCGCGGTGGCCGCTTGCCGCACGCGCTTTGGCGCGCTGCAGGGCGTGTTTCATACCGCCGGCGTGCTGGAAGACGGCCCCATCCACAGCAAGGACGCGCACAGCATACGGCGCGTGCTGCACCCCAAGGCAGCAGGCGCGCAGGTGCTCCATGACTTGCTGCCGCCGGGCACGCTGGACTTTTTTGCGGTGTTCTCTTCGACCAGTGTCTACCTGGGCGGCGCAGGGCAGGTGGACTACGTGGCGGCCAATGCCATGGCTGACGCGCTGGCCGCAGCCCGGCCGGACGGCGTGGTGCTGCACTGGGGCATCTGGGGCGACAGCGGTATGGCGCAGCGCGCTTACGGCGCGCCGTCAGATCGCCAGCTAACGGCACAGGGCGTGCATCCGCTGCATCCCTTGCTGGGCATGCGGGTGCCGGTGGCAGCGCAGGCGCAGGGCGCATGCTTTGAGACGGTCTACAGGCCGCAAGACCTGTGGGTGCTGAGCGAGCACCGGGTGGCCGGTCAGCCGGTGCTGGTGGGCACGGCGTATATCGAGATCGCCTGGACCGCGCTGCAAGTGCTGCACCCGGGAGCGGGGCTGGACATGCGTGCGCTGTCGTTTGGCGAAGCCATGGTGTTTCAGGACGCGGCCGCCCGCGAAGTGCGTATCGAGCTGCTGGCCGGTGAAGCCACACCGGCCGTCGGCGAGGGCACGCGCTATGAGTTCCGTGTCTACAGCCGCAGCCGTGGTGATGCGCCCTGGCAGGAACATGCGCGCGCGGCCGTGAACGTTTTGCAAGAAGACTTGCCGGCGCTGGCACCACAAGAAAGTCAGCCTGCAGGAGCCTGGCAGGCCGGGCGCATGGCGCAGGCCAGCGCGGTGGAGTTTGGGCCGCGCTGGCACAACCTGCAGCGCGTGCAGTTTGAAGGCCGCAGCGGCACGGCCGAGCTGGAACTCGCCGCGCCTTATGCCGCCGACCTGCTGCACTACCACTGCCACCCGGCGCTGACCGACATGGCGGCCACTTTTGCTCTGCAAGCGCTGGATGCGCAGACCCTGGCGGGGCAACTTTTTGTGCCGCTGTCGATTGCCCGCGTGCGCTTGCAGGCAGCGCTGCCACGCCAGTTGATCAGCCGTGTCCATGCGGCGCCAGCCGAGGGCCGCTTGCAGAGCTTTGACGTGCGCCTGCACACGCCGGCGGGCCGGCCACTGGCCAGCCTGGAAGGTTTTTGTCTGCGCGGCGTGGCACCGCAGGCGCTGGCCGGCAACGCACCCGCAGCGGGCAGACCGCCCACGCTGATCGCGTCTTTGCTGGCAGCCGGTATTCGCAGCGCTGACGCCGACGCCTTGTTTGCGCTGATCTTTGCCGGCACGGCGCGCGACCTGACGGTGTCATCGATCGAGCTGACCGATGTGAAGCGGGCCTTGCTTGCGGCGCGCCCTGTGCTGCGGGCCGCGCTGCCCGTTGCCGCTGCGGGTGACATGCCGGCGGGCGATGCCGGGCTGGACCCGGTCGAGCGGGCCATTGCAGCGGTCTGGCGTGATCTGCTGGGTGTCGATCAGATTGACCGGCAGGACGATTTTTTTGCCCTTGGCGGCCACTCGCTGGCGGCTGTGCGTCTGTTTGCACGCATCCGAAAAGAGTTTGCGGTGGATCTGCCCCTGGCCACCTTGTTCAAGGCGCCGACGTTGGCCGCGCTGGCCGCGCTGGTGACACAGGAGCGCCCGGTCACAGCTTCGGCCATGCCGGCAACAAGCGCACCTGCGCCTGCGCGCGCCCCTGGCCGAGCGCCGCAGCCTTGGTCGCCGTTGGTCGAGATCAGTCGCGGGCAGCCCGGCCGCCAGCCCCTTTTTTGTGTGCATGGGGCCGCCGGCAACGTGCTCAACTTCAAGGCCATTGCCGACCGGCTCGGGCCCGGCCAGGGCTTTTACGGCTTGCAGGCCCAGGGGGTGGACGGCCGCTTGCCTTTGCTGCCCAGCATCGAGGCCATGGCGACGCAGTACCTGACGGCCATTCGCACGGTCGAGCCGGTTGGGCCTTACCGCCTGGCGGGCTATTCGGGCGGCGGCGTGATTGCCCTGGAGATGGCCAGGCAACTGCGCCAGGGCGGCGCTGAAGTGGCTTTGCTGGCGATGATCGACACCCTGTCGCCCGCAGCAGCGCTCGTGAAAATATCACCCTTTAAAAAGCTCTGGCTGATGCGCCGCTGGTCGCTGGACTTTGCGCTGGGCTGGCGTGAGCGCCGACGTCATACGCAGGCCGAGCAAGCGAGGCACGCGCTGGCTCTGCAGCTGCGCGCCCACGGCGAGCCGCTGGCCCCCGAGCTGGCGTCGGCACTTTTGTTCAGCCATTTTGTGGACGTGCAGGCACGCTACAAACCGCAGCCCTATGACGGTCCGATGCTGCTGTGTCGGGCCAGGCAGGGCTACACGCCCTACCTCAATGCCGGCTCTGGTCTGGGCTGGCAGGCGCATGTGCGCGGCGAACTGCGCGTAGTCGAGATCGACGGCTCGCATGTCTCGATGTTGTCAGGCCCGGGTCTAACGCAACTGGTGCAGGGGCTGCGCGAAGAAATCCAGCGTGCAGATGAACGCCAGAGCGGGCTTTCCGGCACGCCGGCCCAGGCGCGCGGGCTGGACTCGTCCGGTTTCAGGGCCTGGGCAGCAGGTGTTTGAGTTGCAGCAAACCGGTAGACAGTGCCGTCCCCACAATGATGACCACAGCGCAAACCAGCATCCAGGGCGTGACGGCTTCGCCCAGAAAAAGCAGGCCGTAGATCACCGCGAAAACCGGCACCAGGTAGGTCACCGCCAGGGCGCGGGCGGGGCCGGCTTTGGCAATGATGCGGAAATACAGCACATAGGCCAGGCCGGTGCAGAGAATGCCCACCGCCAGCAGTGCCAGCCAGGCGGATGCCCCCGGCATCTGCGCCGGCCGCAGCCAGACTGCGGGCAGTGCCAGGCCGAGCGCCGCGCCCACCTGGCTGCCGGTGGCCGTGACCAGCGGCGGCAGGCCGGACAGATGCCGCCGCGTGAAGCTCGCGGCAATGGCATAACAGAGGCAGGCCAGCAGGCAGGCCAGCACCGCCCAGCCCGGGGCCACGCCGGAGGCATCGGGCTTGAAGCTGGCCTTGTCCCAGGACAGCATAGCCACACCGGCAAAGCCGATGACCAGACCCAGCGAACGCGACAGCGTGGGCCGGTCACGCAGCCACAGCCAGGCCACCAGCGCGCCGAACATCGGCACGGTGGCATTGAGCAACGAGGACAGGCCGGTGGTGATCGACAGCAACGCAAAGGCGTAGCAGGCGAAGGGAATGCCAGAGTTCAGCAGACCGACAAAAAACACCGGCTTCCAGTGCTGGCGCAACTGGCTGCCCAGGCCTTTGTAAAGCAGGATGGGCATCAAAAAAGCCGATGCGATGCTGACCCGCACCGCCGCCGTGGCGACCGGCCCGAACTCGACGGTGCTGATGCGCATGAATAAAAACGAAGCGCCCCAGAGGGACGCCAGCAGAAAAAAATCGAAGGCCCAGGGTTTGCCTTGGGCGGGTGAGTTGGCGTTGGTCAATGAGGGCTTACAAAAGTACTTGAAGGATGACTTGAAAGAAGGCTTGAAAGAAAGTTCACAAAGGGTTTGGCCGGCTGCTGCGCCCGGGTGCGGGCAGCGCGCCTTCGCCTTGCAGCAGGGCGGTCTTGCGGGCCAGGCCGCCAGCGTAACCGGTGAGCGCACCGGCAGAGCCAATCACGCGGTGGCAGGGCACGATGAGGCTGATCGGGTTGCGCGCTATGGCGCCGCCCACCGCGCGCACGGCAGCGGGGCGGCCGATGCTTTCGCTCAAGGCGCTGTAACTGCAGGTGCGCCCGCGTGGCAGTGCCCGCAGGGCTTGCCACACCGCTTGCTGAAAAGCCGTGCCGGCGCTCAAGTCCAGAGGCAGGTCAAAGTCGTTCAGCCTGCCGTCAAAGTAGGCGCCGATCTGGCGCGCTGCTTCCACCAGCACGGGGTGCGAGGGCAGCGCCGGCCAGCGCGCTGCACTGCCGCCCGCGGCATCGCTGGCCAGTTCAGGCGGCAGGTGCTGCTGGCCTTCAAACCAGGCACCGGCCAGACCAGCCGGACTGGCGGCCAGCGTCATCCGGCCCAGCGGGGTGGGGCAGACGCTGGTCACCAGAAGGGTCTTGAATTTCATGCGGAAAGGGTGGGCGAAATGAGGGGCTAAGTGGGGGGCGAAGTGGGTGCTTGAAAGGCTGCCCGGCCGGCTGGCGTGCGCCTTGCGAATGATACGCCGGCCCCTTTTTTGACACTCGCTGCTGCAGGCCTTGCGCTTTTGTCGCCCCCTACAATCATTGTCAAAGTGAGTTCTCTTTTTTCCGCCTGACAGCGCCAAGGACACCCGTTCATGCAAGTGACCCCCTCGATTTTCAAGGCCTACGACATCCGCGGCGTGGTGCCTTCGACCATCCACGAAGACATGGCCGAGGCGCTGGGTAAAGCCTTTGGCACCGTGGCGCTGGCGCAGGGCGAGCGCACGGTGGCGGTGGGGCGTGACGGCCGCCTGAGCGGCCCGGCCCTGAGCGCGGCCTTGATGCGCGGCCTGCGCGCCGTTGGCCTGGCGGTGATTGACGTGGGTGCGGTGACCACGCCCCTGCTTTATTTCGCAGCCAGCACCTTGTGCCGCAGCGGCATTCAGGTCACCGGCAGCCACAACCCCAAGGACTACAACGGCTTCAAGATGGTCATGGCCGGCCGGGCCATTTTTGGTGATGAGATCCAGGCCCTGCGCAGCATCATGGAGGCTGAAAGCTGGCAGCTCGCCGCCACGCCGGGCACGCTTGAGCAGGTCGATGTGCTGCCGGCTTACAGCGCGCGCATCGCCAGCGACATCCGGCTGGCGCGCCCCATGAAGATCGTCATCGACTGCGGCAACGGCATTGCCGGCGCATCGGCCCCGGCCATTTTTCGCGCGCTGGGTTGCGAAGTCACTGAATTGTTCAGCGAGGTGGATGGCAACTTTCCTAACCATCACCCCGACCCCAGCAAACCCGAAAATCTGCGCGACCTGATCGCCGCGCTGCAAAGCAGCGACGCCGAATTGGGGCTGGCCTTTGACGGTGATGGTGACCGTCTGGGCATCATCACGCAGGACGGCCAGAACATCTTTCCGGACCGCCAGATGATGCTGTTCGCGCGCGATGTACTGTCGCGTGTGCCGGGCGGCGTCATCGTCTACGACGTCAAATGCTCTCAGGCGCTGGCGCCCGTGATCACGGCGGCCGGCGGCACGCCCCTGATGTACCGCACCGGCCATTCACTCATCAAGGCCAAGATGCGCGAAGTCAATTCGCCTCTGGGCGGCGAGATGAGCGGCCATATTTTCTTCAAAGAGCGCTGGTTTGGTTTTGACGACGGCACTTACGCCGGTGCTCGCTTGCTGGAAATCGTCAGCCGCACACAGGACGTGGCGGCGTTGCTCAATGGCTTGCCCAGCAGCTTCAGCACGCCCGAGCTCAATGTCGCTTGCGCCGAAGGCGAGGCGCAAACCCTGGTCAGCGCACTGGTGGCGCAGGCGCAGGTCATGACCGGTGGTGTGCCGCGCTTTGCCGCGCCGGCGCAGCTCTCCACCATGGACGGCTTGCGGGTGGACTGGCCGGACGGTTTCGGCCTGATCCGCAGCTCGAACACCACGCCGGTGCTGGTGCTGCGTTTTGAGGGCACCACGCCAGAAGCCTTGGCGCGCATAGAAAAAGACATGCTGGCGCTGCTGCACAGCGTCAAGCCCGACGCCCACTTTGCGGCCGCAGCGCATTGACGGCTGGCGCTAAACCCCAGCCCTGACGCGCCATACTTAGCGCATGCCATCACTTTCCCTTCAGATTTACGCGCTTTTGATGCGCTGTGCGCAGCCCTTGCTGCGCAGCAAGCTGGCGCGCCGCGCCCTGGCCGAGCCGGGCTACGCCGAAGCTGTGCCCGAGCGTTGGGGCCACTACACGCAGCCACCCGAGGACGCCAGCGAGCTGGTCTGGGTGCATGCGGTGTCGCTGGGCGAGACGCGCACGGCCGCCATCCTGCTGCGCGAATGGCGGGCACAAGTGCCCGGCTTGCGCGTGCTGCTCACGCATGGCACGGCCACCGGCCGCGCCGAGGGCCGCAGCCTGTTGCAGTCGGGCGATGTGCAGGTCTGGCAGCCCTGGGACAGCCGGCAGGCCGTGGAGCGTTTTTTGACGCA